>USQD01000001.1 GCA_900556795.1 uncultured Prevotella sp.
TCGGGTCCAAAATTACGATTTAAAACAGCTCCGCATACGCTTCGCCATTGTCAGTGGAAATTTTATTTTTATATTTTTATTTTAATAACAAAACAAACATGACAAGAAGATTACTATTACTTGTATGTGCGGTGCTGTGTTTAGGCAGTAACGTTCGTATTAGTGCGCAGTCTACATCTTCTACTACGCAATCTGCAGAGTCTAACTTTGTAGAGGGCGTTGTGCGTGTCAAACTTCAGCGTGAGATAGCCGACCGTATGGTTGCGGCTAAGCTTCCGTTGTCGGTAAAAGGCACCAACAAGAAGTATGTTCAGACTGGCGTGACCCCGCTCGACAGGGTCAATCAGAAAGTAAAGGCAGTCTCCATGACCCGTGTCTTTCCTTATGCTGGTAAGAATGAGGCAAAGCATAAGGCTTTCGGACTGGATCTTTGGTATGATGTCCATTATGAGGCATCAGGTATGAAATTGGCACAGGCAAGAAACCTGTTCCGTTCTGCTGAAGGCGTATCTTACGCACAGCGAATTCCTCTTTACAAGCCTATTGGCGGTGAGCGTTTTCTGGAGGTTTCTCCTGCTGCCGTAGCTAGGGCTGCCAAGGCTGCATCTACCATGCCTTTCAATGATCCATTGCTCAATGATCAGTGGCATTACAACAACGATGGTCATATCGCAGGAACCAAGGTGGGTGCCGATGCCAATGTGTTCAAGGCTTGGGAAACTGGTGTTACCGGTTCTAAGGATGTTGTGGTTGCTATCATTGATGGTGGCTTCCAGGTAGATCACCCAGACCTGAAGGACAATGTGTGGATCAACACAGCCGAGTTGAACGGTAAGCCTGGTGTTGATGATGATGGTGATGGCTATGTAGATGATATCTACGGCTATAACTTTGTTATCAATTCAAGCGATATCAACGCTCACTCTCATGGTACTCACGTAGCAGGTACAGTAGGTGCAACCAATAATAATGGTATCGGTGTCTGCGGTGTTGCCGGTGGTAGCGACGGTAAGGGCGGTGTCAAGATGATGGTTTGTCAGGTATTCGACAGCCGTGCCAGCAGTTCTGCTGTAGCTGATTTCGGTGCTGCCATCGTTTATGCAGCCGATCGCGGTGCCAGCATTGCCCAGTGTTCTTGGGGTGCCAGTGTTGCAGGTGATGAGGATAAGTCGGTTACAGAAGCAGTTGATTACTTCACCAAGAATGGTGGTGGCGACAAGATGAACGGTGGTCTCTGTATCTTTGCTGCCGGTAACAATGGTGAGGAAGGTGACTATTATCCTGGTTGTCTTGACAAGGTTGTGGCTGTTGGTTCCATGGCTCCAGACGGAAGCGTGGCTTATTATTCCAACCGTGGCAAGTGGGTTGATGTTACAGCCCCTGGTGGTTTGGAAGACAATGGTCAGCAGTATGGCGTATTGAGTACCTTGCCTAACAGTACCTATGGTTACAACGAGGGAACTTCCATGGCATGTCCTCATGTATCTGGTATTGCAGCATTGATTCTTTCCAAGTATGGTAACAAGCAGTTCTCTAATGAGACTCTCCGAACATTGCTTACCACTTCTGTAAACGACCTTTATACTCAGAATCCTGAGTACGAGGGATTGATGGGCTCCGGTTATATCGATGCTTACAAGGCTTTGCAGGGCAAGGAGGGTAGCGTGCCTGAGGCTGTTGCCGACTTCACTGTTACTGCATCTCACGACAATGCTCTCATCGAATGGGTGATTCCTGAAACCGAAGAGAAGAGTATCGATCATCATGTAATTTATTATAGCACAGAGGCTTTCTCTGCTACAGATGATTTGAACAAGTTGAGCTCTGCTACTGTAGATACCAAGTTCAAGTATTCTGGCGACAAGATGTCTTACGAGGTAGAAGGTTTGAAGGCTTCTACTAAGTATTATTTTGCAATTGTGGCTTACAACCGTTGGGGTAAGGCTTCTGCCGTATCTCCAATCAAGGAGGCTACCACAAATGCAGGCCCTAAGGTTCAGGTAGACCAGAAGAACCTTTCTATGACAGTAGATGCAACCAAGGCTTCCACAGCTGAGGCTTCTTTCAATGTAAAGAATGCCGGTGAGGGCGTGTTGAAGTATCAGCTTACTACTGCTACAACCCGAGCAACTATGTCTACCAGTGCTCGTAACCTCAAGCCAAATCCTGGTCAGGTTCTTCCTTTCAGCGGTACTGTCAGTCCAACATTGGCTAAGCGTAATGCTGTAGCTTCTTCTGACTACAAGGCGGAGAATTGGCCAGACACTTTGACTTATTCTAATTATGTATATAGCTATATCGGTGAAACTGATACCAAGCTGCCAAATGCTTTGGCTCAGTATTTCTATGTAGATAAGGCAACTTATCCTAATGGTTTCAACTTAACCGATCTTCTTATTCAGGGACAGAACGGTCAGAATCCTGAGATTGAGATTTATGACGGTTCACGTTCTATCTCTAGGGCAAGTTTGATTCAGAAGATTAATTATGACTTCTGGGCATACAATTATCCTATTACATTGAAAGAGCAGATCTATTTTGCTCCTGGTTCAAGCTTTTGGGTTGTTGCTAAGTTCCCTGCCGGTGCCAAGAATCCTTTGGCTACCGGTAAGACAGAAAGAACCGATATTGCTCAGTACAGCTTCTATAGCTCTGATAACGGTACTACCTGGACTCAGTTGAGTGAGGTTCTCAAGGGTACTAGCTTCGAGTCTGTAGCCAGTCAGCTCACATGGGCAGTACAGGCTGTCAGCAAGAATCCAGATTGGAGCCAGGTCCTCAACCCTGAGCCTATCAGCGGTGAGGTTCGTCCTAACGAAAGCCAGAAGGTTACTCTGAAGAATGATGGTCAGAAACTGGTGAATGGTACTTACAACTTCAATATCCATGTCAAGAGCAATGAGGCTGTTGATTCCAAGCAGCAGGTTGCTTTAGCTATGACCGTGAAGGGCTATAAGCCTGAACTGCACAGCCAGCAGCTGGTTGACTTCGGTGACTTGCTGGTTGGTCAGACCAAGACCATTGATGTAGAGTTGACCAATAGCGGTTATGGTGTATTCGGTGGTAAATATGATATGCTCCAGGCTCCAAAGAACGTGAAGTCTTCATCCGATCAGTTCAACGTGTCAAAGGGTGCCAATAATATTGCAGCCCGCTCTACCGGTACGTTGCCTGTGACGTTTGCTCCTACCAAGGAGGGCAACTTCAGCAGTACCATTACCCTGACCGATAAGAATGGTCAGCCGTATTCATTCCTGGTTCGCGGTGTCGCTTCAGTTCCTGCCAAGCAGAATGTAACTCCTGAGTCTTACGATGCAGGCGACTTGAAGGTAGGCGGTGAGGCTAAGACTGCTACCATCACTATCAAGAACACGGGTAACTATCCATTGCAGTATGTCTTCCCTAAGTTCTCTTCCGAGAAGATAGTAGGTCCTACAGCCAAAGCACATAAGTTTGGTTATACTACCATCTCTAATGTTGCCGGTGATGAATCATTCGAGTACGAGCCTGCTCCAGAGTTGGCTGACGAGAAGGATATCACTTCGCAGTTTACCAATGATAATTGGCAGTCTGGTCCTATCAAGGTGGGCTTCAAGTTCCCATTCTATGGTAAGGATTATGATGAAATTTACGTATCTTCTTATGGTGGTGTCTCTATGCAGCAGATGGATGGTCGTATCTCTTGTATGGTTCCTACTGGCGATTGTGTACAGGGATTGGGCTATATTTCTGCTTATACCAACTCAGGCTGGATGGACATGGGTGCCAACAGTAAGATTACTTATGGTCATAAGAACGGTAAACTCTATATCAAGTTCAAGGATGTTGTAACTCCTGCAACCAATGGTGGTGGCGAAACAACTACTATCAGCTTCCACATGGCTCTTTGCCCTGACGGAAGTGTAGAGGTTTACTACGATGATTATAATCCAGCAGGCGTATTCGGTTCTGGTGGTCACAACTTCGTAGGTGTCAGCGATATTGCTGCTTCCGACCCTTGTATATTTGTTGATGCCAACAAGGTACAGGAGGATAACGATGGTCTGGATGCTCCTTATTATGATATCGTTACAGGCAGCGCCATCAAGATTGTGGCTCCCGCCAAGTCTATGATCAAGAGCCTGTCAAGCACTGATGGCTATGTAGGCAATGGTGAAAGCAAGGAAATCAAGGTAACATTGGCAGCCAACGATGAATTGGTGGCAGGACCTCTGACCAACTATCTCACCGTTATTACCAACGACCCTATCAACCCAAGCTCAACCGTTAAGATGACTGCCAACATCGTTGGCGACAACCTGAAGGCTGAGGCTGCTCTCGATTCTACCAGCGTAGATTTTGGTAAGGTATTCCGTACTTCTGCCCAGCAGCGCACAGTATTGTTGAGCAACAATGGTAAGGATGCTCTCCAGGTAGCTGGCGTATCTGTCAAGAACGGCAAGTTTACTCTCGCAGAAGAAATGAAAGCTGCATTCTCTGTTCCTGCAGGTCAGGGCAAGGATATCGTAGTAACATTGCCTACTGCCGAGAAGGGTACTGTCGAAGATGTTCTCGTTATCACCTATCAGGATGGTACAACCAAGGAAATCCCATTGAAGGCTGAGGTTATTGGTAATCCTACCTGGAAGAGTAATCCAGAGAGCCTGAAGGTTGAAACTCCTTATGGTACCAACGTAGAAAAGACAATCCAGGTAACCAACGAGGGCGATGAGAACCTTGCTTTCTCTGTAGAGCCAGCTTCTTGGTTCAGCGCTTCTGATTTGGAGGCTGCAGGAAAGTCTTCTGTTGATTATGTGTTCAAGTCTAAGCTCGATGGCTTCGATATACCTTATAACTGGGTAGACATCACCAACGACTATACTGAGCACATGCCTTATGCATACTATATTGACAAGACAGACTTCAAGAAGGTGGAGCTTCCATTCGAGTTCCCATTCTATGGCAAGAAGTATAAGAGCATGTATATCTACAATACAGGTTTCGTATCTTTCGATGCACCGGTAGAGGATTACAAGCAGTTCCCTGAGCCACCAGCAAGTCTGCCAACAACAGAAACCTTCTATACCAACATCATCTGCCCATTCTGGGGTAACCACTCAATGAATACTCCATCTTCTGATGGTGTATATTACAAGGCAAAGGATGATGAGGTCATTGTAAGCTATAAGAACTATGGCAACACGATGATGCAGGGTATGAACTTCGAGGTGATTCTCCGCAAGGACGGTTCCTTCAAGTTCCAGTACAATGTAGATCCTGATGGATTCCAGTTGGGCGTATTCGGTCTCTGTGGTATCATGGATCATACCGGTACTCGTGGTATTACTCCTGCTGATATGTATATCACCGACGGCAATGCCGTTGAGTTCTCTCCATATAAGAACTATGTAGTGGCTCCAGGTGAGCAGGTTGAAATGCCGGTTGAGCTGAAGGCTAACCAGCTGGCTGATACTTATGATTATGAGTTGAACGTTACAACCAACGATCCTTCTCGTGCAAGCGTTAAGATTCCTGTTACGCTGAATATCACTGGTGAGGCTCAGGCTGAGTTCCCTGAGGTAATCAATGTTGAGCAGCCTGTAGATGAAAACGCTATGGATCCTTCATACTATGAATTCCATGTAGTAAACAAGGGAACCAAGGCATTCACTATCACAGACGTTGCTTCTGAGATGTTTACTGTCTCGGAGTCTGATGACCCTGATGTTGAGCCTTCTGCTCCAGAAGGTAAACTTGAGGTCTATGCTGCACAAAGCAACAATGGCGGTGACGACGGTATCGACCCAGGTCCAATGGCACTTGCTGCTGATGCTGCCAAGGCATGGATTCCATACCAGAGCGGTATGATGGCACCTATCGTGGTAGGTACCGACACCGTGAAGTTCAGAATCGCTCCTTATAATGTTTATGAGGTACATAAGAAGGATTTCCCTCTCGTATTTACAGTAGAGGGCTTGAATGAGGAGACACACACCTCTACCATCAAACTGAATATCACAGAGGCTCCTGTCATGGCATTCGATCCAGAGGAGTTGCATATTGAAAATGTGGCTTCTGACTATAAGGGCACTTCTACCGTCAATCTGAAGAACGATGGCAAGTATAAGCTTACTTACTCATTGAGTCTCGACCCATCTGGTCGTGATGCAGGCAATGAGAATGAGGACGGCAACGATCCTGCTCCTGCCTATAACGTCATCTCTTATCCTTCTGAGGATGTTGCCAAGAACTTCGTTGCTTCTTGCGTAGAGAAGATTTCTGGCAAGAAGGGCATGCTGAAGGCTCTTGGCTTGAAGAAGGTGAAGGACGATCAGAAGTTCTTATACGACTTGCCTTCAGGTTACGAGGGTAATGCGCTCTATTATCCAGTGCTCAACCCTGTAGCCAATGCTCAGGCTGCCCTGATGGGTACGGGTGCTACTGCTCTGGATGAGAACTTCTATGCAGCAACTCGCTATGAGGCTCCTGCTGAAGGTTTCAATCTTACTCATCTCTACTTCGTCGGTACTGTAGGCGACTTGGAGAATGTAGACATCGAGGCTTCTGTTATTCTGGGCAATGATGTTACTGCTACCGAGAAGACCATCGGTCATGGCAAGATTCATATTGTCAAGGAAGATCCTCGTGAGGATGGTAGCTACCAGGGTGCTGCACGTATGTTGGAGTTTGACAACCCTATCTACATCAATCCTGCTGATACCTTCTATGTCGTATTGAAATATCCTGCTGGCTACAAGGGATCTGCCATGATGGCTACCAAGGATGGAGATATGGAGACCAATCGCTATATGGCACACTTGAAGTCATTGGGTGGCTGGGTAGACATTGAGGCTCTCTACGACAATGCTTACAGTTATGGTGCCTTCGGTTACTTCATGACTTGTATCGAGAAGGAGAAGGGTGAGCCATGGATTAAGTTGCTCAATGAGAAGAAGAAAGGCGAGATTGCTCCAGGCGAGGCTCTTCCTGTACAGTTTGAGGTGAATGCCAAGAGTGCTTATTTTGCCAAGAACAATAAGGCTACTCTCGTAGTGAAGAGCAATGATCCATACAACAAGCTCTACAACTATCACATCTATCTCGACAAGAATGCTGCTCCTGTCATCACCGCTCCTGAAGGTGAGACTACTGTTCCTGAGGCTTCCAAGGCGATGGTTCCTGTAACTGTTGCTGATGCTGAGGGTGAGGCTTTCACCGTAAGCTTGAACGATGCTGACGGTATTGCATCTGTTGAGAGTTATGCGAATGAGGACGGTACTCAGGGAGGTATTTCTGAAAGCAATGGTACTTATACTGTTGAGGCTGGCGGCTGCTTGAAGCTCAATGTGGCTCTTGTTCCGGATTATGGTACTGCTGGCAAGCATACCTTCACCGTAAATGCCAAGGACGAGTCAGGCAATGTAAGCTCAGTTGTTGTCAACTACAACGTTGAACATACCAACCGTGCACCTAAGTATGTGGGTCCTGCCGACTTGGCCCTTAAGGGTGGTGAGACTTCTGCTCAGTACTACTTTGCTGATTTCTTCGAGGATGCTGATGGCGATGTCATGACCTTCTCTGCTCAGATTGCCGATCCTTCATTGGCTGCTCTCTATCAGTCGGAGAATGGTATCATCATTGCTGCTAAGCAGGTTTCCGGTTCAACCAACATCAATGTTGTGGCTACTGATGCCAATGGTGCTTCTACTACTGGTGTCATAGCCTTGACTGTTGATGCTGCAACAGGTATCAGCAATGTTGTGGCTGGTGCCTCTAAGGGCGATGTTACTGTAAATGGAGATGCAGAGAACGGTAATTTGAATGTTACTATCGGTGCTGATGCTGACAAGGTTGTTCTCTCTGTTTATAGCAATGCCGGTCAGCTGATGGCTCAGAAGACCTTGCAGAATGTTCATGCTGGCGATAAGGCTAGCGTAGCTTTGGGTAAGGTTGCTGCGGGTGTATATCACCTTGTAGCTAATGTAGATGGCAAGACCTCAGCTGTGAAGTTTGTCGCTAAGTAATGTAGATTTCGGTATCTTGCTTCCCGCTTTGGTAAGCAGGATACTTATCCATAAAAAAAGAGGAATCGTGAGAATGATTATTCACGATTCCTCTTTTTTCTTTTTTACGATGTTCTTCTATGATGTTTCTTTTTCACGATGATGTCTTTATTTTACGATGTTTGCTGCATAGATTCCCATCGCCTTATAGCCTGTTGGGTTAGGATGGAGCCAGTCGTTGCTGGCGTATTCCCGCTTCATTCTTCTGTCATCATTCGGATCTTGAAGCAGCTTGGCGAAATCCAGGATGCCATCCACGTTCTTCGCCTGACTTCGAATCCAGTCGTTTACATAGAGGCGGGCAGCTTCGTGGAAGTGGGTATAATATCCTGCGCCCTTGAATGGGGTGATGGTGCCGAGATAAACTTTCATCTTCCGGGCTTTCGCCTTCTTCACCATTCCCTGTATGCTCTCAATAATTTGGCGTGCCACCGTTTCGCTGCTTCCGCTTTTGGCTGCACCGATGTCGTTGACGCCTTCAAAGATTATCACCTTCTTCACGCCGTTCTGCATCAGGATGTCTCTGTCGAAACGCTCCTTGGCTAGTGCGCCGAAACCACCTGGAACGGTTACGCGGTTGTTGCCGATGCCCAGGTTCAGTACGCCCTGATTGGTTATCTTATGCTTCAGCTGCAGCATCTCCGACATTACGTCGGGCCATCGGTTCTGAGCATTGTCGGTAGAGCATTTGCCGTCGGTGATGGAGTTGCCGATGATGGCGATGGCACTCATATTGTTGCTCATCGTATAGACATCGATGCCGCTGATGTTGTACCAATGGTTCTCTCTGAAAGCCTTCTCAAAGTTGGAGTGGGCATTGGTTACTCCCTTCATGATGTAGGAGGTGGTGCGCGACCCCATGTGTACGGTCGGCACTTTGGGAGCCGAGGTATAGTTGATGGTGATGGCTACCCGTTCCAGGTTCCTGAGATTGAACTTCAGGGCATCGCTCACAATCTGCTTGCCGGCAGGGATGACGGTCTTGTAACTGTTGCCGAACTTGAAGTATTGTGCCGTCTTGGCATCGATGGCGAAGGAATCCTTGGCATGGGCGATGTAGATGGAGCGGATTTCTACGGGTTGCATCGAATAGATGTTGCTCAACTTGAGGCGAATCACGTCGCCTCCTATGCTAACCTTTACCACCTGGCGTACCGAACGGTTAGTCATGCAATTGTTATAGGGCATAAATGATCTGACTACAGTTTGCGGAGCTGTGGCCCAGGTGCCTACCCAGTTCTGTGCGGAAGAAACAGTTGATATGGCACAGAATACCATTAATAAAACCAATAATCTTTTCATCATAGATGCAAAGTTAGCCACAAAAACCAACAAAAGCAAGAAATTTAAAAACTTTTTTCATAAAACTTTGGAGAATGTGGAGAAAAGTTGTATCTTTGCCTAAATTTCTAACTAAAATAATAGTCTATGCAACCAACAAAAAGTTTTGCGATTCCATTGTCGTTCATTGGAATCATGTTTTTCTCTTTGGGCTTTGCCCTGGGTATTAATTCCTTGCTGGTGCCTGTATTGCAGGGTTCGCTGGGTATTTCCAATGCTGCCTCTTATCTCATCATTGCAGCTACCTTCATTCCGTTCCTTATTTTCGGTTATCCTGCCGGACTCACCATCAAGGCTATCGGTTATAAGAAGACGATGTCGCTGTCGTTTGTCATCTTCGCAGCAGCATTCTATCTCTTCATCCTCTCTGCCGATGAGAAGAGTTTTCCTCTGTTCCTGCTTGCATCTTTTGTAAGTGGTGCTGCCAATGCCTATCTTCAGGCATCTGTCAACCCTTACATCACCATTTTGGGTCCATTGGATAGTGCAGCCAAGCGCATCAGTATGATGGGTATCTGCAACAAGCTGGCGTGGCCAATCCCATCTATGTTCATCGTATGGCTGTTGGGCAAGGATGTGCATCTCATCGGAATCGAGGATTTGGCTAAGCCTTTCTGGATCATCATCGTAGCTTTCCTGGCTTTGGGTGTTCTGGCTTTCCTGGCTCCATTACCAGAGGTGAAGGCTGCCGGAGAGGATGATTCTGAGGAAGAGGAGTCTGCTGTCTGCACTTATGCGGCAACCAAGACCTCTGTTTTCCAGTTCACTCACTTGCTTTTGGGCTGTCTGGCACTGTTCCTGTATGTAGGTGTTGAGACGGTTTCTCTCGGTACATTGGTAGATTATGCCAATTCCCTGGGCTTGCCAGGTGCAGCTAACTATGCCTGGATTGCTCCTATCGGTATTGTTATCGGTTATATCTGTGGTATCATTCTGATTCCTAAGTATATCAGTCAGGCAGTAGCCTTGAAGCTCTGTTCGTTCCTGGCAATTGCCGGAGCTTTACTGGTGGTGCTTACCCCAGCCGAGATTTCCATCTATTTCATCTCATTGATGGCATTGGGTTGTTCTCTGATGTGGCCTGCCCTCTGGCCATTGGCAATGGCAGATCTGGGTAAGTTTACCAAGTCTGGTTCTTCATTGCTCATCATGGCGATGTTTGGTGGTGCCGTTCTTCCTACGCTCTATGGCAGTCTGAAGGATGCAGTAGGTGCTCAGCAGGCATATTGGCTCTGTCTCCCTTGCTTCCTCTACATTTTGTATTACAGCATTCACGGCTACAAAATCCGTTCATAGTATCGTTTCTTATCAGCTGAGATTATAAAATAAGGTGTATCCTCTGTAGCCTTCGATGATGAAAGGCTAGGGGGATACATCTTATTTAATTACTTTATCTAGAAAACCTCTTACCCCTTTGAATTTCCAGCATTTTACCATCTTCCCGTTATATAATGTTAAGGAAATGAAGAAAAAAGCATTAAAAAGTATAACGTATTTATATTTTTATTATTTTTGAGCCAACGTTAGTACAAAAAGCGTTTGTCTGCATGATTCAAATGCGTACTAGCCGATAATACCGGAATATTTCCGGCGTCCAATACCTAATAACTCAGGGAAGGATGAACAGAATTAAAAGCATGGGCCTGCTGGTCTCAATTTTGCTACTTTTAGGTAGCTGTTCTAAAGAAGACGTGATGAACGAATCATCACAAGTTATTAACCACGAAGTGAACATCAGCTTCTTCGAGAAATCAATAGAAGATATTTCCACCGTCTCTGATTACTCATCAGCACGTCTGCATTCTACCCGTGCAGATAAAGCAACCTCTTTGCCAGCCTGTCATCGTTTTTCAGAATTGGAGGTAGCATTGATACCTATCGAATCAGAGAATGATTCGGGATATGTAATACGCCAGGACAGTTTGGACGAGAACTTCGGCAAGGTTTCATTTGATATTCCAGCCGGTTCTTATCACATGGTAGCCATTGCAGCTAAGACGGAAATGCCTTTTACTGATCGTATCTGTATCAAATCCATTTCAGAAGCAAGATTTGCCAATAATAAAGTAACGGATATGGTTTATGCCTATAAGGATATCATTGTCAGTTCCGAGAAAAGCAATCAGTCTTTTGATGCATCATTAACCCGTGGCGTAAGTGCTTTTGTGCTATCTAGCACTATCAATACTCCAGCCAATGTAGCTTCAGAAACAATAGAGTTAACGGGTGGCTGCGGTGTTGTTTTCAATCCATCTACAGGAAAATGTAAATCAGAAGAAACCGTAGTATACAATGTTAGCACGAATTCTCCGAAATATCAATTTTATAGACTATTCTTTACTGTCTATACACTTCTGACAGATGATGATGTTGAGAATATCCATGCTAAGTCACAGGCAAAGGACAAGAATGGCAAAGTTATAAAGGAGTGTAATTTTACGGATGTACATCTTGTAAAAGGTAAGCAGACCTGTTATGAAGGCAACTTCTTTGACAATACGAGTTCCTCTTCATTCACAGTTTCCAATGCTTCATTAGATGACAGTGGATTTTCTAAACATTTCTAGAAAGTTTTTAATGATTGTTTATTAAAAGGTAACGTTCGAAAGAAGAAAATGCAATAGTAGAACCCGCAGGAGAGTAATGATAAAGTGTCGTAGGAAATAAAAAAGGTGTATCCACGCTTGCCGATGTGCTGGGCAAGAAGGATACACCTTTTATATATTATTTCAAACGAAACATGACGGGAATCTCTACGGAGCCAGAAACAACCTTGCCATCTCCATCAGGAACAAAGCGAGGCATCAGCTTAACTACTCTCAAAGCCTCTTTGTCGAACAGAGGGTCGTCGCTCATCATCACCTTGTATTGAGAGAGATTGCCCTTGGTGTCTACCTGGGCTGAAATGATAACCCTGCCTTCCTTTTTCAACGTGCGGGCAGCCTCAGGATAACGCACATGTTTGGCAATGAAAGCACGCATGGCTTTCAGACCTCCTGGGAAGTAAGGAACGACGGTACCTGCATCAGAGAGCAGGCCGCTATCCAACTTAACAGGCTCCGGCATGGAGTCCTTAAGTACTTGACTCGCTTCAAAGTCGGGCGACTTCATGTGATTTTGTTTCTTTTCCGTACAGCCTGCCACCAACAGGACTGCACAGAAAAGAAATATAAGATTTCTCTGTTTCATACATTATTTGACAATCTTCTTACCGTTCACGATATATATGCCTTTGTCAAGGCCGTTGGCAGAAGTGCCCATATAACGACCATCCAAAGAGTAAACACCCTGGCCGAATGAAGGTGCCTCATCATTCTCTATGAAGTGAATACCCGAGATGATGTTGTCGTTACTGCCACCCATGAAGTCGAAGTCGATGCTTCCATCCTCATTTTGGGTAATATTGGTGATAGGCTTGCCCATGGTTGTTCCGCCCTGATAGATGGTAGAAGCAGGCGAAGAGGTGTCGGTAAGACTGTTGTTGTCTTTGTATGGATACAAATCACCAGTCTGCGAGTTTACAGATGTACCCTCTTCATTGTCTGCATGGAAAATAGTAAGACGCTGATGATCGTTGTCCAGATAGGCGTATTCACTACCATATTGGTTACTATAATTTACTATAGAGTTTACGTTGTTCCATCCCCATACATTTTCATCATAGTCCACATGAGTAATCATCATACCACTGGCAGGCAACTGGTTATCCCAGATACCCACATTCTGTTGTCTGTTCTCGATAAGATAATACTCATTCTTGTTATTGTCATTGTACACAACAAATGCCTGCCCATACTTCACATCCTGTGCCTGCATACCTTTTACAGATGTAGGCTTATCCAGTACAGTGGGAGTTATCCAGCCTGCAAACCATTTTTCATAGGCAGAATAGTTAGGAGGACAGAAGCTCTCACCATTATAGCTTCCAGAGCACATCAGGTCGAAGTCACCCATTCCGAAATTTCCACCATTACCAGTATCATACAGGTCTGGATAACCTAAGCAGTGGGAGAACTCATGACAGAGAGTACCAATACCATCCACACGTTCCCTATAAGAAACAGGAGTATATTGCAAGGTAAGTTCTGGTCCGCAGGCGTATGTGTTAACCACTACATTATTGTCCTTGCTTACATACGAACCATTGTTTCCATATTGCAACTTGGATTCATGAGGCCAAATTGTATTTTCGTCACCACCTGCAGCCTGTCCGAGACCTGCAAAGAGAACATATACCTGCTCCACATAACCGTCGCCATCCCAATCATAGTCAGCAAAGTTGACATCAGGGTCTGCCAAACGACAAGCATCATACACCATGTCACTAGGACGGACATCATTAGAACTGCTAGAAGGCGCACCATAATAGGCATATTCATGATTGAGAGTATAAGGTCCCACTACATCAAAGTCCAGTTCAAACTGTCCGTTGCTCTGTGCCAGGAAATAATCCTTCACACTGCCTACAAAACCAAGCGAACTTGTATATCCAGTTTCATTAGCCATCCTGTTATACATCTTCTGGTTGTGGCCAAACTTGAATTTCTTATCCTTGTACTGCACCAGGATGATAAGACCTTTCTTCTTGCCAAAATAAGAACCATTGGTTTGCCCCAAACTTTTTTTCGCAGCCATACGACGAGCCTTCGCCATACGTTCGGTACGGTTTTGGTTGGCTTTGGCACGTAACAGACTTCCACGCAACTGTAAGTTCTTGGCATCTACTTTGACATATCGTTTGCTACCGCTATCGATATTGTAGCAAATACCTTCAGCATCCATCCAGTAGCTACAGAATTCATCACCACGGAGTTCCACTCTTTTCTGAGTTCCGTCAATCAAGGTTACCATACGCCATACGCCCTTTTTGGCAGGTACAGCTTGGGCTGTAAGAGAAACGAAACCCAACAGGGAAGCAAGCAACAGATATTTCATGTTTCTTTTCATCATATTTCTTTTTAATTGAAGGCTTGTAAGAAAAACAAGGCTCCAGAAAACCATTCAAGTTATCTGGAGCCTCAATTTATATCATGTTTTTATTTATGGAAAAACGCCTGTATTACTTAGCCCAAGCTCCACGCTTAGCCACATACATCTTATGTGCCTTGGCAGAAACTACAGCTGAGTGATGTGCTGCAGCCTTCTTTGCCTTGGCAAAAGCAGCATGAATCTTAGCCTTACCCTCATCTGTTACCTCGAAGGTATCAGACTCGAATGCATATGCATTGTCTGAGGCATCAGTATAGATATTGAAGAAGGTATAGAGCTTCTTGCTACTGTCATACTTGGAAATGAATCCCTTGCTAGCAAGGAACTGACCATTTTCAGAATCAGCACCAAAGTAAGTCAGAATATCTGTTACCAAGATGGCTGTACCATCCTTAAGAGCAAGACCTGTCTCCTGTGTATCTACTGTGATTGTACCATCCTCTGCAACAGTAAACTCCAATGGAGCTTTCTCAACAGCAAAAGGAGTAATGCGGAACTTGGTAGGATCGCTACCACTCTGTGAGAGTACACCTTCTGTAACAACAGGCTTACCCATGAGCACACCCGGATCCTCTTTGAAGAGAACAGAACCGTAACTCTTGGCACCAATGGTTACTGTACCAGCAGCAACATCATTCCAAACCTCGGCAGCATCCTTGCTTGACTTGAGTGAGAGATTCAGTACATCTGAACCTACAGCCTCACCATTTGCATTATACATTACCATTACGAGAACATACTTGCCAGTCTCATCGAAAGGAACCTGAACATCACCAGAAGCTGATACTTCCTCAGAAGCCACACTACCATCAACGATACCGCTTACTGTAGCATTCAAGTCGCTGCTAGCAGGAACAAGAGCGTACTTCACCTTGGCTACATCTGCACTCAAAGACATAGTAACCTGTGCGAAATCATTGTCATTGGCATCAGTGAAACGACCCTTATAGGCTGCCTCGACACTGTAATTTGCGATTGCCTTACCAGGAAGAGCTATAGCAAACAAACCACTCTTGTTGGCTGGAAACATGCCACCTTCCTGGAAATTTGCCATAGAAATCAATAATGTATTTGCTGGCATGGTTATGATACCATTCTTCAAGGTACCAAACCACTCTGGCTTCTTAGACTTGATAACATCAAGAGGTGTACCAGCCTCCAAGTTGTAAGCAACATTACTTGAAACTGTAATCTCACCATAATCACCGATAGCAAAACCAGTATGACAAGTTTCTACATAGACGAAATCTGGATCGGTAGCATTGATTACCCAGTAATGGTCGTTCTCGGAATCATAGGTAGTACCCTCTTCTCCTTCCCAAGAAGCATAAGGATTGACGATACGGTACTTGCCTTCCTCGACAACACTCTTCTGAATCTTCACTTCGTCAACAGCATTATCTACACCGAAGAATGTAGTCAGCACATCCTCACGGTAAGCACCCATCGACTTATTAGAAGTAATATCCATCCACTCTGTAGCACCAGCCTTAAAGGTAAATGAACCTATACCGTATGTTGTGTCACAGTCCTCACTGGCAACGCTGATGGTACCACCATTATAAGTACCATACTGCAAATTCTCAGGATTGTAAGTGATAGTGATAGGAGCCTCAGCCTTACCATCGGCAAATGTTATCTGACTAGGCACGTTGAAAATACTACCCTCATCAGCTGTATATTTCAAAAGAACTGTCTGTTCTCCCTCTGTCTTTACACGATGAAGTGTAACAACAAAGCTTGAGTTGCTCTTGCTCAACTCTATCTTCGACTCCTGGGTATTGCTGAAGAACACTTCGTTAGCTACCTTAGGCGCACCCGTGTAGTCGTAGTCGCTGGTACATGAGCTGATGGCGAATGCCATCAAGCTCAAGATTACCATATATGAAAATTTGAATGCTTTTTTCATAATTGTGTCTGTTTATCTATTCGTTTAAAAAAACTACTATTGCTCAGTCCATGGAGTGTAGAGATCTGATGGATCAGGATTGTTCATACCTCTTACTCCCTGATTGCGGTCACCCTCGTGAGCTACGAACACGAGGTTCATCCATGCAGGACGGCCATTGGTGTTGAGACGAGTCAGGTCGTACCAATTGGTTCCTGGATAACCACGGGTTACTGAGTAGTTCAAACGCTTGATATCAAAGAAGGTCTGACCCTCACCCCAAAGCTCTACACGCTTCTGGAATACGATTTCCTCAACCACATCATCTGTTGATGACACCTTGCAGGTATACTGAGGGTCGCGATAGGTCTTCATAAAGTTAACCAACAGTTCCTTACCCTTGGCAGCGTTGATGTGAGCCTCAGCTTCTGCCTCGATAAAGTACATTTCTTCTACACGCATGATAGGATAAGAAGAAGCTGCACCGATGTTAGGGTCGTCAGTATTACCCTCGTTAGGACGGAACTTTACAGATGCATATGCTGGCATACGCTTGTCTGCCAAGCTCTTTACTGCAGGTATCTGAATCACCTTATCAGCCAATTCTGAACCTTCAGGAGCCTTGAATTCCGTCTTGCGGAAGTCAGTATCGCTGATACGCTCGTACATTCTCTTGTCAATCTCATTGAAAGGCATATTCTCTTGGCCATAACCACTATAACCAAATGTAGTCTGGTTGCTGAGCCATGAAGTCCAGTTGACGATACCAGTCTTAACAGAGGTATCCTCAGAAGTCTGGGTAGCACCCCACATCCACTTTGTGATATCGTTGAAACCAGTCTTATAGTTAGTACAAGCCTCTTCACTCATAGGCTGAACCTTGGCATTGTTGATGGCAAGACGCGCATACTTGGCAGCATTCTCGTAGTCGCCATCCCACATATACAGACGAGCCTTCAAACCATAGACACAAGACAGATTAGGAAGTACGCCATTACCTGTTTTTGTCAGGTGCTTGATATACTCCTCAGCCTTATTCAGGTCGCTCTCAATAAACTCCTTCATCTTTTCGTGAGTAGCACGAGGGTTGTTGAGGGCGTCAGCCTGATTCATCTCTGTTGTTACAATAGGTACTGTAAGTCCGCTAACGTCATTACCATCGGCATTGATATTGCTTGTCTTGTCGTTAGGCAGGAACTCGTACATACGGGCAAGGTCAATATAGCACAAAGCACGGAAAGCCAAGCCTGCACCAAGATAACCCAACTGCTCATCGGTGGCTTTATCTGGGTTGACAGCTCCAACCATATTGTTGATGGTCAGGATAAAGCTATAATAATAGGTACCGATGTACTGTCCGAATATATAGCCATCACCCTGATACTTGTTCTGTGCCCAAAAGTAAAAGTGGTGGGCATAATTTTTGGTTGACTGCAAGAGGTCGCCTGTCATCAAGTCACGTACATACATGATAGCACCATAACCAAATGGGAAGTGCCAACTATCATCTACCAAAGAGGTACTTACCTTATTGAAATTTGCAGGCATCGCCATCAGGAATGACTCTGCTGATGATGGGGAGTTCTGTATCTGCCCCTCAGTGGCAACAGTAGTTGGTTCTGTTACCTCCATACAGCCAGTGAGTGATGTCAGGGAGAATCCTGCAATCACAAGTCCAGCCATCGAACGATATATTGTTTTTTTGTTCATTTTCTTCTTTTTTATTGGTGAAACGATTAGAATGTTACAGTAATACCTCCAGAAACGGTACGGATAGGACGGTAAACTGAATTAGAGCTGCCACCAGTAATGCTCTGACGTGGGTCAAGACCCTGGCGCTTAGACCAAGTCCAGACATTGTCGGCTACCATGTAAACACGCACCTTCTGCAAACCAACTGTCTGCATCCACTGGGCAGGCAATGTGTAACCCAAAGTGATGTTAGACAATGAAAGGTAAGAAGCATCAGTCAAGAAACGGTCTGAACCTGCAGACATATATGAGTCGCCATACTGCCAGCGTGGCACGCTGGTGTTGGTATTCTCTGGTGTCCATGCTTTCTCCATATCTACGTGGATTGCTTGACCTGCAGAGCAACTCATCAAGCCAGCGTATGCTCCATCGTAAACCAGACCACCAATCTGATACTGGAAGTCCACAGAGAAATCAAGACCCTTCCAGGCTACGCTGGTACCGAAACCACCATATACGTCTGGCAATACATCACCGCAAAGGTAGTAGCTACCGTCATTGTAGGTGGAAGTAGTTTCCTGACCTACCACATTACGGTGCTTAATGCCAGTATAGCTTTCGTCAACCTTCTCGCCAGCGTTATTGTAGTAAACGTCCTTATTGTTCTCATCCTTCTCATATACGTTCTTATAGAAGAGAGAAAGACCTGTCTCAGGATCTACACCCGCATACTTCTTGGTATAGTAGGTAAAGCGTGACTTACCCTCCTGATAGAAGTACGAACTGCTAGCGTAACCTAAACCAATACCATCATACCAGCTTTGCTTGGCAGAATCAGAAAGTTTGGTAACTTCATTGTGGTTGGTTGTCAAGTTGGTATATACATTCCAAGTGAAATCCTTAGTACGGATAACATCTGCATGAAGGTCAATCTCAACACCACGGTTCACCATATTACCGATGTTATCGTAATAACCGCTCCATCCGAAAGACACAGGAAGGTAAACCATAGAAAGCATGTCGGAAGTCTTGTTGCTGTAGTACTCGATGCTACCCCAGATACGGTTCTTCAACAAAGAGAAATCAGCACCGATATTGAACTTACCGTTCTTCTCCCAAGAAATCTTTGGGTTACCCAAAGAAGAAGGAGTCAAAGACACTTCATTGTTGGAGTTGACAATCGAGAAATACTTGGTATACATATAGCTACCAATACCATCGTTACCATTTTCACCATAAGAAGCCTTCAACTTCAATTCGTTAATCCAATCAACATTGAACCAAGACTCCTTATGCATGTTCCAACCTGCACCAAATGACCAGAAAGTACCCCACCAGTTATCCTTTGAGAAACGAGATGAAGCCTGACGCATGGCAGAAACGCTACCAAAGTAACGAGAATCATAGTTGTACATGACACGGCTGAGCCATGACTCTGTATTATACTCACTCATAGAAGAAGAACCATTGTCCAAGACAACAGCACCAGCCAATTCCTTGTTATCTACAGAGAACTGATTGTGCTTGCCGGCATACAGAGCATAGCCATAAGCACGATAATACTCATGACCGAGCATCACCTCAACATCATGCTTGCCATAAACCTGATGCCAGTTGATACGCTGCTGGTAGTTGTAAGACCAAGAACGGTCGTGCTCCTTGTTCACCATACCATTACTTGCTGCATACTGACCGAAGTATGGGTTGGTTGTGCCTGTAGAACGGCTCTCGTTCAAATATACGTTGTTGATAGAAGTAAACTTGAAGCCATAAGGCAACTGAATCTCAGCAAAGCCTGTACCGTTAAAGGTGTTTCCTTCTGAATTGGCTGTATTCAGCCTAGCATCAGAGATAGGGTTGCCACCACCCATGAAAGCACGGAATGGAGCTACTTTACCACTACCATAGTCATAAGCTATCATGCGTGAAGTCTGGTCATACATAATGTTGCCATTGGCATCACGCATATACATAGGATAGATAGGCGCAATGTCAACAGTAGCGAAAACACTACCATTGTCGCCACCCTCGCTAAGAGAATTGCTGTTAAAGTGACCATAGCTCATGTTGGCACCCACCTTCAACCATTTATTAACCTGGTAGTCAGCCTTCAAACGAGATGTGAAACGACGATAGTTAGAAGCTGCAGTAATACCGTCATTGCTCAAATAGTTGGCAGAACCATAGAATGTACCTCTGTCTGAAGCACCTGTTGCTGTAACAGTATATTCCTGACGAAGACTGTTGTTGTAGATTTCATCTACCCAGTCATCAGGAGTCAGATAATAGGTAGTACCATTCATGGTAGAGTAAGAACCAAGTGTAGCGTTAGGATTGAGCTTGCCATTGGTACCAATGAGCTGCTGTCCCTCTGGGATAGTATACACATTGTAACCCAAACCATAAGAAGGATTGGTAATCATATTGTCGTTAGCCCACTTCCATGCCTGTGTGGCATCCATGTGGTTCACATTCTGGGCATAGTTGTTCAGGGCCATGTACCACATCTCATAGTACTTTGCAGGACTCTTCATTGTCTCATACTCAGGCACAGCCTTTGAGTTGGAACCCCACTTGGCATCAACGGTAAGCGTACCCTTAGTGCCCTTCTGTCCGCTCTTGGTTGTAATCAAGATAACACCGTTACCACCACGAGCACCATAAAGAGCTGTAGAAGAAGCATCCTTCAATACTGTCATGCTCTCTACGTCGGCAGGGTTGATATCATTAAGTGAGCCACCGTATGGAGAACCATCAAGCACAATCAGAGGGTCGTTTCCTGCATTGATAGAGTTGAAACCACGAATACGGATAGTAGGTGTAGAACCAGGCTGACCGCTACCAGTGTAAATCTGCACACCAGCAGCCTTACCCTTCAAGGCATCTACAGCATTGGTTACCTGAACCTTACCAATCTCTTCTGCGCCTACAATAGCAGCAGAACCAGTAAAAGCACTCTTCTTCTGAGTACCGTAAGCAACAACCATCACCTCATCCAAAGCGTGATCATCTGCATCCAGAACAATCTTCATGTTCTTGCCAGCCTTTACTGACTTGCTCTGCATACCAATGTATGTAATCTCCAGCTTGGCACCAGCTGGAGCGCTTAATGTGAAGTTACCGTCAATGTCGGTAACTGTACCTGTGTTAGTTCCTACAACCTTGATAGAAGCACCGATAACAGGGCTTCCATCCTCAGAAGCAGTAACTTTACCAGAGATTTGACTTTGTGCAAAAGCCATGCTCGTGCTGAGAGCAAGACCTGCAACTACTGTCATGAGTCTTTTTTCCATAAATCTCCCTCGTTTAAATGAATATATAATGTTTGTTATTTCTTTCTCTCTACATTTTAATAAATTAAATGACCGGTCGTCCCCAAAAGGACTTTGACCCATCATTTGCTTCCTCCTCTTGCCCCGAGGTGGAGATTTATGGGGATAATGGCGATTTTTCACAATAAAGCTATTGGAATTAACAGGATGTGTCATACCTTTGGGTATATTTTCGTAAATTCTTTATTTTTAATCATTTAAACATTTAAGTTATGGCGTATTTCAAGTTAGAATTCGGTTTCGGAAGAAGTAAGAGTGAGGGTAAGATTTCTGATTCTGCGAATCAGGCAGATGAGCAGGCTGTGTTGGAGATTCCTGGATGGGACTTCGTGAAAGGTGAAGTGGAGAGGGCAAAACAGGAAGGACGCTTTAAAGTTGCTGGTAATTATCTTACTGCTGCCCGTTCCTTTACCAAGTTCATTGGTAGGAGCGACTGGCTTTTTTCTGATATGACGGCAGAAAAGCTGGAAAGCTATCAGCGATGGCTGCTGGGGCGCAATATCTGCCTGAACACATGTTCTGCTTATATGCGGGCTTTGCGGGCTATGCATCATAGAGCATTGCCATTTCTCAATATAGCTCCATTCAGTAAAGTGTTTACGGGGAGAACCAAAACCGAGAAACGTTGTATCTCACAATCAGAAATTCTGCAGCTCAAAGCCTTGCCGCTACAACCTGGAGGTTCTCTTTCCTTCGCTCGTGACATCTTCCTGTTTTCTTTTTATGCGATGGGAATGCCTTTTGTTGATATTGCCTATCTCAAGAAAAGCCAATTGCGAAACGGATGTATTTATTATGCCCGGCATAAGACGGGACAGCAGATACAGGTAGCACTATTGCCTGCAATGCTTGAAATTATCATGCGATATGAACAAAGAGATTCAGAATTTGTCTTTCCGATACTTTCAGACAAGGTGGAAGATTCTGTTTCCTCACCATCTGTTTCTGCCCAACGGCATCGTCAATATACAGCTCGATTGCGCCAGTACAACTACAATCTGCATCAGGTGTCTAAGATGCTGGGGCTGGCTAAACCCTTATCTTCTTACGTGGTTCGTCATTCATGGGCAAGCATAGCTTATCTTCATCATCTGGACATCAGCTTGATAAGCAAAGCTTTGGGACATACCAAATCTTCAACCACCTTTATCTATATAAAAAGCCTTTTTGATTCCGATCTGTTCGAAGCAAATCAGTCTTTGATGCAAGATTTGGGATTGTAGTTCTGTCGGAAAACTTCACCGCTTATTGAAACAAGCTTCGTTTGCCATTGAAATAGGCTTCATCGGTTAATGAAAAAGGCTTCATCTGCTTTTGAAAGTAGCCTCATTCGAGTTATTGCCTGGTTATGGCACGATGTTGCCCTCTACTGGGGCAATTTTGCGCCATTGCCGGGCACAAAATAATACGTCGGGAGGAAAATTTCGACAGGACTATCATCGTGATTTGGAATAGGGGTTGCAGCTTGAGCTGTTTTGCCCGTAAAAATCCTACTCTCGATTTCACTCTTCACTCTTCACCAAATCGTCTGAAACCCCGATAAACACAGGGGTTGCGAGAGGTGAAGAGTGACGCCCCACTCTTCACAACTCTTCACCACTCTTCACCTGATGCAAGAGGATAAACGCTGAGCCGCTTACTTATCACGAAGCTCGGTCATCATTGATGACCAGCGCTGGTCTTCAATGATGGCTGAAGCAGGGAGCATGGAATGATCTCGGAGCCTCAAAAAATACAGGGTGAAGAGTGGTGAAGAGTGGTGAAGAGTGCATAGCCACTCTTCACCTGTGCAAACCTCTTATATACAGTTGGTTATGTCGTATTTGTGAAGAGTGAAGAGTATTTTTGAAAGTAGCTCTCTATTCATCAAACGCCGCAAAACTCCTTCGGGAAATGTGAGGACTTGGGCAAAAAGTCCTTAGGAAAATGTGAGAGATTGCCACAAAACTCCTTCGAAAAATGTGAGTATTTAACATAAAACTCCTTTGTAAAATGTGATAAATATATTTAAAACTCCTTCGAAATATGTGATTTTTCTTGCTTAATACCATGATTTTTAGTACTTTTGCAAAAAACAAATAAAAAGCGTATGGAAAGACTTCTAATTCACCAATTGTTAAAATGGAAAGAAAGCACCCATCGGAAACCGCTTGTCTTAGAAGGAGCAAGACAGGTAGGCAAAACCTGGTTGTTAAGAGAATTCGGCAAAAAGTATTTCAAAGATGTTTGCTATATCAACTTTGAGCAAAAAGACAGGTTGGAAAGCATCTTTGCGGGCGACCTTTCGCCCCAATTCATCATCGAGCAACTATCCATCTATCATGGAAAGCCAATCAAACCACAAACCACACTCATCGTATTTGATGAAGTGCAAGAAATGCCTCGTGCCCTTACATCACTAAAGTATTTTTGTGAGGAAGCACCCGAATACGCCATTTGTTGTGCGGGCTCTCTGCTGGGCATAGCATTGCATGAAGGCACATCTTTCCCTGTTGGAAAAACTGACTTTCTGCATCTATACCCTCTAACTTTCAAGGAGTTTCTTCTTGCCAATGGCGAGCAGATGTTAGTTGACTATATACAGCAAGGCAACAGAAACGTAAAAGCTTTCGAACCGCGACTCATTGATTATCTCAAGAGATACATGATAGTAGGAGGAATGCCTGCTGTTGTTAACGAATGGCTTGACACCAAGGATTTTACGAAGGTAGAGAAAATTCAGAAACAACTGATTGCTGCATACCAAAAAGACTTCTCCAAACATGCACCTCATCAAATGGTCGAGAAAATAAGATATGTGTGGAATAGTATCACCTCCCAACTTGCCAAGGAAAACAAAAAGTTTATCTACGGCTTGGTAAGAGAAGGAGCCAGGGCAAGAGAATATGAGGATGCCATCATGTGGCTATGTGACGCAGGCGAAATTATCCGCACCCACAATGTTAGCAAACCAGACGTTCCAATATCCGCATATGTTGATTTGAAATCATTCAAGGTATTCCTGCTGGATGTTGGCTTGCTGAGAGCCATGAGCGGTGTGTCGCCTAAGGTTATCTTAGACGGCAGCAGAATCTTTGAGGAATTTAAGGGCGCATTGACAGAACAATTTGTCTGTCAGGAGCTTCAGCAATTTTCTGACACCCTCCAAACCAATTATTATTGGACGTCCTCTGCCACCTCGGAAGTAGACTTTATCATCTCTGATGGCCTTGATGTCTATCCATTAGAGGTAAAAGCAGGCGTTACGATGAATGCCAAGAGCCTTAAGCTCTATGTGGAGAAATACTCTCCCAAATGGGCTATCCGTACCAGCCTCTTGCCATACGAGCGTAATGCCGAGGCTAAAACGCTCAATATTCCTCTCTATATGCTCTTTGTTCTCGGAAAGGAGCTGGAGACTGAAAGCTAAAATTAAAAAATGCTTAAAAAGTATGTTAATCTGGGTGCAAAGATACAATATTTTCCTTTATAAAGGAAGAAAAGTCGTAAGATATTTCCTTTATAGGGGAAACTTTTCCCGAAAAAC
>USQD01000002.1 GCA_900556795.1 uncultured Prevotella sp.
TTTATTATGTAACTCCAAAAGAAGCTAAAAGTATATATAAGTCTAAGAACTTGACTTTGACAAAAATACTTAGGAAATAGTATGATATGTTACCTTCTACGCAAAAACTCCCGATCTGCAGGATTTTTAGCGCAGACCGGGAGAAAAATTAACAACTATGGAAAATATAAAAAGAAAGTAATCAGAGTGTGGACTACAGAAGGAATTTGATCTCTGCTAGCTTGCCGTTCTCGTCGAGACCGCCCTCATAGCAATTGAAAGAGAACGACTAGATCAGATTGTAATTGCAAAGAAAACGGATGAAGCCTCATTTGAGGTTGGTTTGAGCTTGAAATAAACTTTACGTCAGGCTTGAACCAACTCCAAATGAGGCTTCTTTTATTTTCTAGACTTTCCCTATTATCTTCTGCCGCCGAAGCTACCGCCACCGCTCTTGCTGTGAGAACCGCCACCTCCGAATGAACGGGATGTGCCACCACCGAATGAGCGGGAAGATGAACTGCTTCCGCTATTGAATGAACGGTTGCTGCTTCCGCCACCGAATGAACGGCTATTGTTTCCGCCATTGAATGAACGGTTGCTGCCACCGAATGAACGGTTACCGCCAAACGAACTGCTGTTAGGGGTTGTAGAACGTGGGGTGAAATCGCGGCTCATGTTAGAACGGCTGTTGTTGCTTCTGCTTCCGAAAGTGCCGCCGCCGAAAGTGCCACCTCTGAAAGTGCCACCGCCATTATTGTAGCGGTTGCTTTCTATACGACCGTTATTGAACGAACCGTTACCGAAGTTGCGGTCTCTGGTTACTGTGGTGCGGGTGCTGCTCTGGCGCTGCATGTTGCCGAAAGATTGTCCGCGACCGTAATCACCACGGTTGAAACCGTCTCTCATTCCCATGCGTGGCTGACCGCCAGCGAATGGTCTGCCGTATGAACGTCCGTGATACCAGCTTCTTCCGCCGTTCACTCTCCAGCAGTGGTCGCCTCTATAGCTAACGTAGAAGTGTGGTCTACCGAAGAAGAAGTAGTCGCGGCGAGGGTAACGTGCGTAGATTCCGAAATGCCAGTAACCGCCGTCCCAGTAGAGAGGGCGATAGAAGTAGGTGGCATCGCAGAAAGCGCGATACTGCCAGTCGAGCAGGATATAGCTCAGGTCGAGATTACGCTGTCGCCAGTATACGCCATACAGGTCATCGTAATTATTGATGCCCATCAGATAGTCGAGGTTCACCTCATAGGCTGCCTCGTACTGATCATCTGTCAGGTTCAGCTCGTAAGCCATCTTGTCAGTCAGGAAGAGAGCCTGCTGGCGTGCCTGTTCGTAACTCATTGCTGATGCTGTAGTGAATGTCATGGTGAACATTGCTACAAGTGCTATGATAAACTTCTTCATAATCGTATATTTTAAAATTGTTTATACTCTTGTTTCTTATTTCTGGTGCAAAGATAGGGCTATTTTCGTTCTTGGGGTAAGGTTTTTCCCTAAATGGGTGGGGGAAAATCCCTACAGCCCGTTTTTTACCTTAAATAAAATAAAAAAGTTGTGTCACTTGAAAAAAATGCTGTACTTTTGCATGAATAAAAGTTACATTTATGGCAAAGGACAAAATAGCATACGTTTGTAGCAACTGTGGACAGGAAAGTTCCAAGTGGATGGGTAAATGCCCTAGTTGCGGACAATGGAACACTTTCAAGGAGATTCGCATTGCGGGCGATAGCGGCTCGCAGGCGGCTAAGAATGCCGGCATGACGATGAGACATGGCGGTGTTGCTACCATGTTCGGCGGTCAGCATAGCGACCATGATGCCAAGCCGATGAAGTTGCGCGACATCTCTGCCATTGATGAACCTCGTATTGATATGCGCGATGAGGAGTTGAACCGCGTACTGGGTGGCGGTATGGTGCCGGGAAGCATCACCCTGCTGGGTGGTGAACCGGGTATCGGCAAGAGTACGCTTACTCTGCAGACCATCCTGAATATGACCGACCGCCGTATTCTCTACGTCAGCGGTGAGGAGAGTGCCCATCAGATTAAGTTGCGTGCCGACCGACTGGCAAAGGGACAGGCGCTGCTGAGGGGAGAGGAAGTGGTTCAACCCTTCGATCATATTACGATTCTCTGTGAAACGCAGCTGGAGAAAATCTTCTCTCATATCCAGGAGGTGGCTCCGGAATTCATCGTCATCGACTCTATCCAGACCATCGCTACCGAAGAGGTGGACAGTTCTCCGGGTTCGGTATCTCAGGTCCGTGAGTGTGCTGCCCATCTTCTCCGCTTTGCCAAGACCAGTGGCATTCCGGTTATCCTGATAGGACATATCAATAAGGAGGGTACCTTGGCGGGACCTAAGATATTGGAGCATATTGTGGATACCGTTATCCAGTTTGAGGGCGACCAGCATTATATGTATCGCATCCTGCGCAGCATCAAGAACCGATTCGGAAGTACTTCGGAACTGGGTATCTATGAGATGCTGCAGGGAGGATTGAGACAGGTGAGCAACCCATCGGAACTGCTTCTTACAGAGGACCATGACGGACTTTCGGGTGTAGCCATCAGTGCAGCCATCGAGGGTGTGCGCCCGTTTCTGGTAGAAACGCAGGCTCTGGTGAGTACGGCGGCATACGGAACACCGCAGCGTTCGGCTACGGGTTTTGACCAACGAAGACTGAACATGCTCCTGGCGGTGTTGGAAAAGCGGGTTGGCTTCAAGCTGATGCAGAAGGATGTGTTCCTGAACATAGCTGGAGGCTTGCGGGTAACTGACCCTGCGATGGACCTGAGTGTGCTGGCTGCGGTATTGAGCAGCAATGTGGATACGGCGATAGAGCAGGGGTGGTGCATGGCTGGCGAAGTAGGACTCAGCGGTGAGGTTCGTCCGGTAAGCCGTATAGAGCAGCGCATAGCAGAGGCTGAGAAACTCGGCTTCCAGCACATCATCATTCCGAAATACAATTATCATGGTTTCGACCATCAGAAATATCAGATAGAGATTCATCCCGTAAGGAAAGTGGAAGAGGCGTTCCGCTGCCTGTTCGGGTGACGAACTTTGAACTTTGAGATTTGAACATTGAACTTTATGATTAGCCTTGCTGTTCCTATATAGCTATAAATGCATATCATACAGTTCAACGGAAATAAGTTCAAAATTCAAAGTTCAAAGTAATCATACAGTTCAAAGTTCAAAATTCAAAGTTCAAAGGAAATGAAAGATTCAGTAATTATTGTGAGCGGCGGTATGGATAGTATTACCCTGCTCTATGACAAGAAGGACGAGATAGCCCTGGGTATCAGTTTCAACTATGGAAGCAATCATAACGAGCGGGAGATTCCTTTCGCCAAGATGCATTGTGAGAGATTGGGAATCAAGCATATCACCATCGATCTGGGATTCATGCACCAGTATTTCAAGAGTTCACTTCTGGAAGGTGCGGATGCAATTCCTGAAGGACATTATGCTGCCGACAACATGAAGTCTACCGTAGTGCCTTTTCGCAACGGTATCATGCTGAGCATTGCCATCGGTATTGCTGAGAGCAACAATCTGAAGAAGGTGTTTATCGCCAATCATGGTGGTGATCATACCATCTATCCAGACTGCCGTCCGGAGTTTATCAAGGCTATCGATGAGGCTGCCGAGGCTGGCACCTTCGTGGATGTCCGAGTGGTGGCTCCTTATACTAACATTACCAAGGGTGAGATTGCAGCCATTGGCAAGAAGTTGGGCATTGACTATGCCGAGACCTGGAGCTGCTACAAGGGTGGCGAGAAGCACTGTGGAAAGTGTGGCACCTGCGTGGAGCGCAAGGAGGCACTGGCTGAGGCAGGTATCGAAGATACCACGGAGTATGAGGAGTAAGGAATGCCTTATATAGAGGTATGGATAAAAGTTAATGTGGAAATATAAAAGAAAAAACATAGTACTCATGAAGAAAATGATTTTTACTGCTGCGTTGGTGCTGGCATCAACTGCAGCGATGGCTCAGAAGAGCAACTTTCAGGTAAAAGTGGATTTGAAGAACTTTGCTACCGATTCTGTAATCGTGTTCAAAGGCCGTGATGTGAAGATGGATACCATCTTGGTTAAGAATGGTAAGTTTACCTATTCTGATAACCTTACCAAGGTGTCAAACCGTGCATTCCTGACACCAAAGACCTATCGTGGTTTGGAACAAAAGATGTTCAACTTCCCTTGCGTGCCAGGCGAGAAGGCTGAGATAAAGGGTGATTTCGCTACCCGTTTCGATATTGCCGGTAGCAAGTTTTACCAGCAGTATCATGAGGTTGATTTGATGATGGAGTCTGCCGAGAAGGATTTGAAGGAGTATTCTGAATCTCTGAATGCTCGCACGAAGAATGGTGAAGACCGTGAGGCCATCATGAATGAGTATGAGAAGAAAATGCCTGCTTTGCTGAAGGCTAGAACGGAGAAAATCCTTGCTTTCGTCAAGCAAAACCCTGATAATGAGGCATGTGCCACACTTTTCGAGAAGATGGATGATTACGACCAGATGAAGGAACTTCTGGGCTTGCTCTCTGAAAATGTGAAGAATGGAAGAATGAAGGCCTATTATCAGTATTTTATTGATATGGCTAAGAAGCGTGCAGAGGCTGATGAGAAGGCTAAGAAGTTGCAGGCTTCCGGTATAGATGCTCCTGACTTTACATTGAACGACATCAATGGCAAGCCATTTACATTCTCTAGTCTCCGTGGCAAGTATGTTGTCATCGACTTCTGGGGCTCATGGTGCGGTTGGTGTATCAAGGGTATGCCTAAGATGAAGGAGTATTATGAGAAGTATAAGGGTAAGTTCGAGATTCTGGGCGTTGACTGCAATGATACCGAGGCAAAGTGGAAGGCTGCAGTAGAGAAGCATCAGTTGCCATGGATTCACGTCTATAATCCAAAGGGTAGCGATGTACTCGACAAGTATGGTGTCCAGGGTTTCCCAACCAAGATTGTCATTGGTCCTGACGGCAAGATCGTAAAGACCATCGTTGGTGAGGATCCTGCATTCTACACCTTGTTGGATGAAGTGCTTGGTAAGTAAGTCCAATTAGCAAAGCGCCCTGAAAGAGCAAAAGCATAGTAGATTTAATGCTTTTGCCCTTTCAGGGCGCTTCTGTTATACTCTATGTTTACCCAGGGTGTTGCCCTGGGCTAGGTGCTTCTGGGCTTTCAGCCCGTGTGGGGTCAATCTATATCATGTTTTATATATGGTATTTCCTTTGATAGTTTCTCTTCGATTTCATCGGTGCACCATGGAAGGCACCGCCACCGATGCCTCTGCTGCCACCACGATAACTGTCGTGGAAGCTGGCGCCACCGCAGTATTCACTCCAGCGTGCTCTGATTCTGTCCACATAGTCGGCAGTCTCCGTACCACGCATGAAACCGTATTTCACAACCGGATCACGGTAATAAGCCGGCTGTGCCAGGCGCAGGACATATTCTCTTACGTGTCCCCAGTTATAAGGATTGCCGCCATGCTTTCTGGTCAGGTTCATCGCATCACGGATATGATGGAAACCGCCATTGTATGCAGCCAGGGCGAAGAGAACCCGCTGGGTAGGATCGCCGATGTCAGAGAAATGGCCCTGCAACTCTGCCATATACTTGGCTGCCGCTGCCACATTCGATTCGGCATCATGTATCGCACTCATCGGCAATCCCAGATGGTCTGCCGTAGAAGGCATGATCTGCATCAGTCCGCAGGCACCTGCCCATGACTTTGCATTCGGGTCGAAGCAACTTTCCTGATAACACTGTGCCGCCATCAGGCGCCAGTCCATTCTTGCCGTACCGCTGTATCGCTGGAAGAGATGGTCGTAACGGGAGATGACACCCTTGGAACGGTTCAGGAACGGAGAATAGACATGTCGGGTAACGCTGGCAGAAGAAAGCAGCCAGTTTTCCTCCTTCTTCGTTTCGGCTATCATCTTTGGCTTGAACCAGCCGTTCAGTGTATCGGCAAGACTCTTGTTGCCGCCAACCACAGCCCACTGCGTGCGGGTACTGTCGGGTGTCACACCACAGAAGAGCAGGTCGCCCTTGGTCTGCTTCCTGGATAGGGGAACGGCGATGATGTCACCTTCGCCCTTGGTCAGCTTCTGGATCATCTCCGTGGTATCCTTACATTCCTCCACACGCAGCGACACACCAATCTGCTGGGCAAACTTCTCACAAAGGAGATATTGCAGACCCATGCCATGGTTGTGATAATCATAATAGGTAGTAGGACCGTTCACGGTAAGCATGATCAGCTCACCGTTTTCCTGAATATCCTCCAGCGAGAAGCCCTTTTGTCTTGTATTCTTGTTGGCAGCTTCTTCCGCCCCCTCTTCTTCGCCATCAGACATGCCCTCCACTTCGCCTATGGGCGTTCCCCAAGGCGTAAGCTCTTGTTGCGGTTTCTTGTTTTCGCAACTTCCTAGTAAAATAAGAGCATAAAATGCGTATAAATATAACTTTTTTCTCATTGCGACTGCAAAAGTACGAAATTTTTAAATATAAGTGCTAAATTATTTGCATATTCTAACAATTTTATGTACTTTTGCAATGTTTTTCAGACAAAATACAGAAATATGTTACGAATAGCAGTACAAAGTAAGGGTCGTCTGTTTGACGACACCATGAATCTTTTAGCAGAGGCAGACATCAAGGTCAGTGCCTCCAAGCGCACACTTCTGGTGCAGGCAAGTAATTTCCCACTCGAGGTTCTCTACCTCCGTGATGATGATATTCCTCAGAGTGTAGCCTCTGGTGTGGCAGATATCGGTATCGTGGGCGAGAACGAGTTCATGGAGCGAGGTGAGAAAGCCCAGATCATCGATCGCCTGGGATTCAGCAAGTGCCGTTTGAGTCTTGCCATCCCTAAGAAGATAGAATATCCAGGATTACAGTGGTTCAACGGCAAGAAGATTGCCACCTCTTACCCTAACATCCTGCGCAACTTCATGAAGAAGCATAATATCAATGCCGACATCCATGTCATCACCGGTTCTGTAGAGATCAGCCCGGGCATCGGTCTGGCAGATGGTATCTTTGATATCGTCAGCTCTGGTTCTACGTTGGTAAGCAACAATCTTGCCGAGGTAGAGGTCGTGATGAAGAGCGAGGCTTTGCTCATCGGCAACTGGAATATGGATGAGGAGAAGCATCAGATTCTGAACGAGATGCTGTTCCGCTTCGAGGCTGTGCGTTCTGCCCAGGACAAGAAGTACGTGATGATGAATGCGCCTAAGGCAAAGGTAGAGGAGATTACCCAGGTATTGCCGGGTATCAAGAGTCCTACCATCATCCCATTGGCAGACGATGACTGGTGTTCTATTCATACCGTGCTCGATGAGAAACGTTTCTGGGAAATCATCGGTAAGCTGAAGGAACTCGGTGCACAGGGCATCCTGGTAACACCAATTGAGAAGATGATATTGTAACATTGAACTTTAAACATTAATAAGAAGGAATGAAGGTAATTAAGTATCCTGCAAAGGAGGAATGGAGCGAGATAGTAAAACGCCCACACCTGGATGTATCCAAGCTCAATGCTACGGTACAGGGTGTACTCGACGATGTAAAGAAGCATGGCGATGAAGCCGTGAAGCGTTACGAGGAAATGTTTGATCATGCCCATCTCGATTCTTTGGCTGTGACTGAAGCTGAAATCGAAGAGGCTGAGCAACTGGTTTCCCAAGAACTGAAAGACGCTTTGCACCTCGCCCATCATAACATTGCCGCATTCCATCAGAGCCAGAAGTTTGAAGGCGAGAAGATTGAAACATGCCCTGGCGTTACCTGCTGGCAGAAGAGCGTAGCCATCCAGAAGGTGGGACTTTATATCCCAGGCGGTACAGCACCGCTGTTCTCTACCGTACTGATGCTGGCTACTCCAGCCAAGATTGCCGGTTGCGGGGAAATCGTTCTCTGTACTCCTCCTAACCAGGAGGGTAAGGTGAACCCAGCCATTCTCATGGCGGCGAAGATTGCCGGTGTCAGCAAGATTTTCAAGGCGGGTGGCGTACAGGCCATCGGTGCCATGGCGTATGGTACTGAGAGCGTGCCTAAGGTATATAAGATCTTCGGTCCGGGCAACCAGTTCGTGATGGCTGCCAAGCAGCAGGTTTCATTGCACGACGTGGCTATCGATATGCCTGCCGGTCCTTCGGAGGTTTGTCTGATTGCTGACGAAACAGCCAATCCTGTTTTCGCTGCAGCCGACTTGCTTTCTCAGGCAGAACATGGTTTCGACTCGCAGGTGTTCTTCATCACTACCTCTGAAAAGGTATTGGAAAATGTGAAGAAGAAAGTTGAAGTACAACTCGAACGTTTGCCACGTAAGGAGATGGCACAGACCTCGTTAGACAATTCTAAGTTTATCCTTGTTAAGGATGATGAGGAGGCTATCGAGCTTTGCAATACCTATGCTCCTGAGCATCTGATCATCGCCACTGCCCACTATGAGCAGCTGGCTGAAAGGGTAGTGAATGCCGGTAGCGTATTCCTGGGCAACTATGCCTGTGAGAGTGCGGGCGACTATGCCAGCGGTACCAATCATACCCTGCCAACCCATGGCTATGCCTTGGCATACAACGGTGTGAATCTCGACAGCTATAACCGCAAGATCACTTTCCAGCATCTTACCGAAGAAGGTATTCGTAACATAGGAGATGCGGTGGTGACCATGGCTGAGAACGAGCAGCTTGAGGCACATGCCAATGCCATGAGATTGAGAGTTGAAAGTCTAAAATAATTTGATGTTATGAAAGATTTAAAAGAATTGTGCCGGGAGAACATCTGGAATCTGGCACCATACAGTTGCGCTCGAACAGAATTCGCAGGCAGAAATGCCCGCGTGTTCCTCGATGCTAACGAGAATCCATATAATGACCCTTACAATCGCTATCCAGACCCACTGCAGGTGGAGCTGAAGAAGCAGGTCAGTAAGATAAAGGGTGTGGCAGAAGAGAAAATCTTCCTGGGCAATGGTTCAGACGAAGCCATCGACTTGGTTTACCGTGTGTTCTGTCGTCCTGGTCAGGACAATGTTGTAGCCATCGCTCCTACCTACGGCATGTATCAGGTATGTGCCGACATCAATGATGTGGAGTATCGTGAGGTGTTGCTTGATGAGAACTATCAGGTGACAGCCGATAAGATTATCGATGCCTGCGATGACAATACCAAGGTTATCTGGTTCTGTAGTCCTAACAATCCTACGGGCAACCACATCAACCGTGAAGCCATCGTAGAAGTGTTGCGCCTGTTCGATGGCATCGTCATCGTGGATGAAGCTTACAGTGATTTCTCTTCCGAGCGAACCTTCCGCAGTGTCATCGACCATTTTCCAAACATCATCGTCTTGAATACGATGAGCAAGGCTTGGGGCTGTGCAGCCCTTCGACTGGGTATGGCTTTTGCCAGCAAGGAAATAGTAGATATATTCAATAAGGTGAAATATCCTTATAATGTGAATCTCCTTACCCAGGAGCAGGCTTTGGAGGTATTGAAGAATCCGCTGAAGATGGATGAATGGGTGAAGAACATCCTGCAGGAACGTTCCAAGGTGATGGCAGCCTTCATGGAACTGCCTATCTGTGAGAAGGTATATCCTACAGATGCCAACTTCTTCCTGGCAAAGGTGACGGATGCCAATGCCATCTACGATTATCTCGTGGCGCAGGGCATCATCGTAAGAAATAGAAATAAGGTGCAACTCTGTGGCAACTGCCTTCGTATTACCATCGGTAATAAGAGTGAGAATGCAGAACTGCTGGGTGCATTAAGACAATATTAGTTTTTTTACATTAGCCTGGGAGGGAGAAGGAAGCAGCGGCTTTCGAACCTCCCTCCTTTTTTATGTCATTATTCCTTGAGTAAGTCATCCAGGAATTCATCGAGGTCATGATCCAGATTCTCCATCAGGTCGCCACCCACGATGATGGTATCATCATCGGCAAGGTAGAGTTCTCCCAGATTCTCCTTTTCATCATCCTCCAAAACAAAGCTGTAAGGCTTCAGGATTCCGAGATGGTCTACCGTCTGGGCATTCTTGCGCAAGAGGTCGCGCAAAAGCTTTGCCACCTCGTCATAGAAGTTTTCATCTTTGTTGTCAATCCATTGATCAACAACACAGCGGGTAATCTCGTTCTCATCATCGTCAAAGGCAAGCATCTCACCGCTGTCCTGTGAAACTCTCACATGGATATCGGTTAGCATACATGTGTCTTCTTCAGACGCTGGTACCGGAAACTTTTGAGACACTTTTCTGATGAAACGCTCTACTTGTTGAATCATTTGTTCTGTTACTTCCATAAATCTACGTTTTTATCAGCCTCTGGCTTTGATCGAGCCTTAGGCTTGGTTCTTACTTTCTATTGCAAAGGTACACAAAAAAATGAAACAAACCAAGAAGTTGGGGAAAAAAAAGTAACAAAGAAAACGTTTACGCCCCTTTTAATTAAAAAACCTTCTTAAATAGTTTGTCATTTCTAAAATATTTGCTATCTTTGCAACCAAATAAATTGCAAACTCGACTTTACAAATGAACAAGATAAGACATACTGGTATCGTGGATGGGGTAGAGGGAGAATGCGTGAAAGTTCGCATCCTCCAGGCTTCTGCCTGCAGCACCTGCAAAGTGGCTGCCCACTGCAATGCCTCTGAAATGAAAGAAAAAATGGTTGAGATAAGAATGGCTGATGCTGCATCTTATCAGAAGGGTGATTCTGTTGTCGTGGTGGCTGACGCTTCCGTAGGTTACAGAGCCAGCCTTTACGGTTATCTCTTGCCGCTGGTGGCTATGGTGGCAACCTTGATTGCTGTTCTTGCTACTACCCATTCTGAGGGTATGGCTGCCGTTTCGGCACTGGGAATCCTCGTTCCTTATTATGCTGTACTCTATCTGATGCGCAACAGGTTAAGAAACCGATTCAGCTTTAAAATCGAACGTTTTTGATTATTAACTAAAACAAATACAAATTATTATGAATTTTATTTTGATTGCGGTCTTGGTACTCGGTGCCATTGCGCTGATTGCAGCGTTGGTGCTCTTCGGAGTATCTAAGAAGTTTGCCGTCGAAGAGGACCCTCGATTGGGACAGGTAGGAGAACTCCTTCCGGGTGCCAACTGTGGTGGTTGCGGTTTTGCCGGATGTTCCGGTATGGCTGCTGCACTGGTCAAGGGTGCTGATGCCGGTAGCATCGACGGACTGATGTGTCCTGTGGGTGGTGCCGACGTGATGGGCAAGGTGGCTGATCTCCTGGGGCTGGCTGTGGCTAACACAGAGGCTAAGGTGGCTGTGGTTCGTTGTAATGGCTCTTGCGAGCACCGTCCTCGCATTGCCGAGTATGATGGTTTGCACACTTGTGCTGCCATGAACTCCTGTGGTGCCGGCGAAACCGGATGCGGATTCGGCTGTCTGGGTTGTGGTGATTGCGTGGCTGCCTGCCAGTTTGGTGCCATCTCTATCAATCCTGAGACGGGTCTTCCTGAGGTTGATGAGGAGAAGTGTACGGGTTGTGGTGCTTGCGCCAAGGCTTGTCCACGTCACATCATCGAGCTTCGAAAGAAGGGTCCTAAGGGTCGCCGTGTTTACGTGCAGTGCGTGAACCACGACAAGGGAGCTGTGGCTAAGAAGGCTTGTAGCGTTGCTTGCATCGGATGCGGTAAGTGTCAGAAGGTCTGCAAGTTTGATGCTATCACGGTAGAAAACTATGTGGCTTATGTAGATTTCAACAAGTGCCGCATGTGTACCAAGTGTGTTGACGAATGCCCAACCGGTGCTCTCGTAAAAGTTAATTTCCCAGTTAAGAAGGCAAAGCCAGCTGCAGAGGCTGCACCTAAGGCTGAGGTTTCAGAAGAAAAAAAGGAGGATTAAATCATGAATTTGAGAACTTTTAGAATTGGTGGAGTTCACCCAGAAGAGAATAAGATTACTGCCGAGATGGCTACTCAGGTAGCTCCTCTCCCTAAGCAGGCTATTTTCCCACTTGGTCAGCACATCGGTGCTCCTGCCAAGCCTGTAGTTGCCAAGGGCGACAAGGTGAAGGTGGGTACACTCATTGCTGAGGCAGGTGGTTTTGTGAGTGCTCCTATTTACAGTTCCGTTTCTGGAACCGTGTTCAAGGTAGATACATCCATTGATGCTACCGGTTATCGCAAGCCTTGCATTATCATTAATGTAGAGGGCGACGAGTGGGAGGAGAGTATCGACCGCTCTGATAAGCTCGAGACGCTGGAGGCTCATGCTGAGCTGACTCCAGAAGAGATTGTCAATCGTATCAAGGTTGCTGGTGTCACAGGTATGGGTGGTGCCGGTTTTCCTACCTTCATCAAGCTTTGTCCTCCTCCTGGAGCCAAGGCAGAGTGTGTCATCATCAACGGTGTAGAGTGTGAGCCTTATATCACAGCCGATTATCGCCTGATGATGGAGCATGCCGATGAGATTCTCGTTGGTTTGAACCTTCTGATGAAGGCGGCTAAGGTAGAGAAGGGCTACATCGGTATTGAGGACAACAAGCCTGCTGCCATCAAGCTATTCGAGGAAAAGACAGCCAATGATTCCCGTATCGAGATTGTTCCTCTGGCTAAGAAGTATCCTCAGGGAGGTGAGAAGCAGTTGGTAGATGCGGTTATCCGCCGCCAGGTTCCAGCTCCTCCAGCTATCCCAGTCAACGTTGGAGCAATAGTTCAAAATGTAGGTACTGCCTTTGCTGTTTATCAGGCAGTTATGAAGAACAAGCCTCTCTTCGAGCGCTATACTACCGTTACCGGTAAGCAGGTGAAGAATCCTGGCAACTTCCTCGTACGTATGGGTACTCCATTCTCTCAGATGATTGAGAATTGTGGCGGTTTGCCTGAGGGCGATAATAAGGTGTTGGCTGGTGGTCCGATGATGGGTAAGGCTGTGATCAGCCTCGATGTTCCTGTAACCAAGGGTACCAACTCCATCACCGTATTGACCGATGCCGATGCTCACCGCAAGAAGGCTCAGCCATGTATCCGCTGTGCCAAGTGTGTGGATGCCTGTCCAATGGGCTTGGAGCCATACTTGCTTGCTACCCTGAGCGTAGTGAAGGATTATGAACGCCTGGAGGCTGAGGAGGTAACATCCTGCATCGCCTGCGGTTCATGTCAGTTCACCTGTCCTTCACATCGTCCTATCCTCGATAACATCATCAATGGTAAGGCTGCGGTGATGGGCATCATCAGAGCTCGCAACGCCAAGAAGTAAGCGTTCACGTCAAGAATGAATTTCATTTAAGAAAGAATTTAAAAGATAAAATGGGAAAATTAATCGTTTCATTATCGCCACATGCCCACGGAAATGAGAGCGTGGAGAAGAACATGTACGGAGTGATCATCGCTCTCGTGCCTGCCATCCTCGCATCTTTCTATTTCTTCGGTCTGGGTTCAGCAGTCGTACTGCTCACCTCTGTGGCAGCCTGCGTCTTCTTTGAGTGGGCAATTACAAAATATCTCCTGAAGGAGGAGACCAGCTTGCTCGATGGTTCTGCCATCATCACCGGTCTCTTGCTCGGCATGAACTTGCCAAGTAACCTTCCTCTCTGGATCATCATCATCGGTGCCCTGTTTGCCATCGGTGTAGGTAAGATGAGCTTCGGCGGTCTGGGTAACAATCCTTTCAATCCCGCTTTGGTGGGCCGTTGCTTCCTGCTCGTCAGCTTCCCTGCACAGATGACTTCATGGCCAGTGGCTGGACAGATGTTCAGCTATACCGATGCAACAACTGGTGCAACACCGCTGGCTATCATGAAGACTGCCATCAAGACGGGTGATGCTTCTCTCTTGAATCAGTTGCCTGATTCCTTGAGTCTGCTCTTCGGTGCTACTGGCGATACTTTCGGTGCCGGAACTACCGGTGAGGTTTGTGCATTCGCCCTGTTGCTCGGTTTGGCTTATATGCTCTGGAAGAAGGTCATCACCTGGCATATTCCAGTCAGCATCATCGCTACCGTATTCGTTTTCAGTGGTTTGATGCATTTGGCTAATCCTGTTTATGCCAATCCTCTGGCAGTCATTTTCAGTGGTGGTCTGATGCTCGGTGCCATCTTTATGGCAACCGATTACGTCACATCACCAATGACTCACAAGGGTATGCTCATCTACGGAGTCTGCATCGGTCTTCTCACCGTTATCATCCGTAACTGGGGTAGCTATCCGGAAGGTATGTCGTTCGCCATTCTTATCATGAATGCGTTCACACCTCTTATTAACACATACGTTAAACCAAAGCGCTTCGGTGAGAAGCCAGCTAAGAAATAAGGAGGACTGAGACATGCAGAAATTAGAATCATCATTAAAGAACATGGTATTGGTGCTTGTTGGCGTAGCGCTCGTTGTGGGTGCCGTACTCGCATATATCAATCACCTTACTTCCGGTCCTATCGCAGAGAAGGCAGCACAGAGTCTGGCTACCGGTATCAAGAGTGTGATGGGCACTGAAGATCTCCAGGTAGCTGAGCCGGAAGAGGTGAAGCAGGAGTTTGGCGGCAAGGAGTTTACCTTCACCCTCCACAAGTGCTCTGACAAGAGCGGTAAGGAGTTGGGTGCTGCCGTAGAGAGTACTACCGGTGGTTTCGGTGGCGACTTGAAGGTGCTCGTAGGTTTTGATACCGAGGGCAAGATTATGGGTTACACCATCCTTCAGGCTTCAGAGACTCCAGGTCTGGGTGCCAAGGCAACCAGTTGGTTCCAGAAAGACGGAAAGGGTAGCATCATCGGAAAAACTCCAAAGGATGGCGACCTCCACGTAAGTAAGGACGATAAGAGCGGCAATGCCGTAGATGCCATCACCGCATCAACCATTACCAGCCGTGCCTTCCTCAAGGCTATCAATCAGGCTTACGCTGCCTATGCCCAGAAGAGTGTAGATGGCGAGAGCGGTGCATCTAAAGTTGAACATAACGAAAAGAAAGGATAAGCCGATATGAGTAATATGAAAATTTTGATGGACGGACTCATCAAGGAGAACCCTACCTTCGTGTTGCTCCTCGGTATGTGTCCTACCTTGGCTACAACTACCAGTGCCATCAACGGTCTTTCCATGGGATTGGCAACCATGGCAGTATTGGTTTGTACCAACTTTGTGATATCATGTATCAAGAAAATTACCCCGGATATGGTTCGCATCCCTGTTTTCATCGTCGTGATTGCAGCCTTCGTAACCATCCTTCAGATGCTGATGAGCGCCTATGCTCCTGACAGCATCAACCAGGCTCTGGGTATCTATATCCCATTGATTGTAGTAAACTGTATCATCCTGGGACGTGCAGAGAGCTTTGCTGCCAAGAACTCACCGATAGCCAGTCTCTTTGATGGCATTGGTTGCGGTTTGGGTTTCACCCTCGGTTTGACTATCTTGGGTAGTGCCCGTGAGATTCTTGGTGCAGGAAGCGTATTCGGTATCACTCTGTTGCCAGAGACTACCAATATTCTGATGTTCATCCTGCCTCCTGGAGCATTCCTCACATTGGGATACATCATTGCGATATTTAATAAGGTAAAGAAGTAAGCGTAGGCATCGCTTCAATCCATGAAATAGAATAGAAATTATGGAATATTTATTGATATTTATCTCTGCGATATTCGTCAACAACATCGTCTTGTCGCAGTTTCTCGGTATCTGTCCTTTCCTGGGCGTATCGAAGAAAGTTGATACAGCCATCGGTATGGGTGGTGCCATCGCCTTTGTCTTGACCTTGGCAACCATCATCACCTGGTGTGTTCAGAAGTATGTACTCGATCCATTCGGATTGCAATATCTCCAGACCCTGGCGTTCATTCTCGTGATTGCAGCCTTGGTTCAGATGGTAGAGATTATTCTCAAGAAGGTTTCTCCAGCGCTTTATCAGGCGCTCGGCATCTTCCTGCCTTTGATTACTACCAACTGTGCTGTGCTGGGTGTAGCCATCCTGGTTATTCAGAAGGACTACAATCTCCTGGAGAGTGTGGTTTATGCGTTCTCTACAGCTCTCGGTTTTGCCCTGGCTCTCATTGTCTTTGCCGGCATTCGTGAGCAGCAGGCTCTGGTTCGCATTCCTAAGGGTATGCAGGGCGTAGCCATCGTGATGGTTACAGCCGCTCTCCTCAGTCTTGCCTTCATGGGCTTCTCTGGTGTAGATGGAGGCTTGAAGGCTTTGTTCGGATTGGAGTAAAGAAGGCTGAATGAATAAAAAAGCCGATTGAATAAAAAAGAGGCTGGTGTTGTTATCGGTTAACGATGACAGCATCAGCCTCTTATCTTTTCTGGAACTTACATTTTCTTTGTTTCCTTCTCCTTGATATAGCCATGACGATAAGCATACAGAAGTTCCTTCAGATCTTCTACCTGCTTATAGAGGTCCTTACCTATATCCGTATCGGCTACCAGCATTCTGCGGTTAGACATTTCTACAATCTGGGTGGTACTCTTGATGTCGGTACCTTGCTTGATGGCATCTTTGGTACTGGTAAACGGTTCGTGCTGTACCAGTTGGAAACCACGGGAATGGTATACCAGCGTATAACCGGCGATACCCGTCTCGTTGTGATATGCCTTGGAGAAACCGCCGTCTATCACCATCAGCTTGCCGTTTGCCTTGATAGGGTTCTCACCCTTCAGGGTGCGTACCGGTACGTGACCGTTGATGATGTGGCGGTTAGGACCGGTAACGCCAAACTCATCCATGATATGGTCTATCACCTCCTCGTTGTCGCGCAGGAGGAAGTAATAACCCTTCTCCTCCTTATGGGTCTCTTTGTCAGCCACGAAATAGCGTTCAAAGGTTGCCATCTTGCTCTTGTCGAAGAGCGGACTGTCCGGACCACACCAGAGATACAGGAAGTAATCGATGGCATATTCCTTCTCGGCTGGGTCGCTGTCCTGCTGGAAGGCGGTACGGATCTGCATGCCGGTATAGTGCATCAGGTTGCGACCGCTGTATTTATGACCCGGATAAATTTCGACCTCCTTCAGAGAACCGTCGGCATTGAGCGGACAGGAAGCATGGAAGAGCAGGTTGTTGTTGAAGATGGCATACATGCAGCCATGCTGCAACATCACCCGGATATGCTTATGCAGCTTTTCGCAGACCTTGAAAGAGTGGTGCAGCTTCTGTATCAGTATCGTTTCTTCTTCAGAGAGACGGTTTGGGTATTTCGGGTCGATGGTAGGGAAGTTGCAGGAACTCATCTCATATTCCTTGCCGTCGATTTCTACCGTACCCTTTCCGTAATCGATATGTTCGAAGAGACGTCTGCCGTCCATCTTCCATTCCGGATGCTTCTCGATGAGCTGTCCCTCTATCTTGAACTGGATGACGGCTATCGCCTTATGCATCTGTGCCGTGAGTCGGGTAGTCTTGTCGTCAAGACTGGCAGCGCCACCGCTCAGCTTAGGCAGGAACTCGGTGCAAGGATCATCATTGTAGGTCTCCATGGCGAAGGTGGCAAGCGGAATGAGGTTGATGCCGTAGCCTTCCTCTAGGGTAGAGAGATTGGCATAGCGCAGAGAGAGGCGGATGACATTGCAGATGCAGGCATCATTGCCCGCAGCAGCACCCATCCACAGCACATCATGATTGCCCCACTGGATGTCCCAGCTGTGGTAGCGGCGCATCTTGTCGAGAATGATATGCGCACCCGGACCACGGTCGTAGATATCGCCCAGGATATGCAGCTGGTCGATGGCGAGGCGCTGGATGACATTGGCGATGGCAATGATGAAATCATCGGCACGGCCGGTAGAGATGATGGTATCTACGATGACATTGACGTATGCCGTCTTGTCATGATCTTCGGTATGCTCGTGGAGCAATTCCTGGATGATATAGGAGAAATCGCAAGGCAGTGACTTGCGCACCTTGGAACGGGTATACTTGCTGGAAACATCACGGCATACAGCCACCAGGCGGTGGAGCGTGATGTGATACCAGTCATCAATGTCCTTCTCGTTGTTCTTGACGAGTTCGAGTTTCTGCTCCGGGTAATAGATGAGGGAGCACAGGTCGCGCTTCTCCTGCTCTCGCAGGGTAGTGCCGAAGAGTTCGTTCACCTTACGCTTGATGTTACCCGAAGCGTTTTTCAGAACATGCAGGAAAGCCTCGTACTCGCCGTGGATGTCGGCAAGGAAATGTTCTGTGCCCTTAGGCAGATTGAGGATAGCCTTGAGATTGATAATCTCAGTGCTGGCTTCTGCTATCGTAGGAAACGATTGCGACAACAGTTGCAAATATCTTATGTCTTTTTCAATATCGTACTGTTTCATAATAATTTTGTTTTCTATGAATGTTAAATTCAAAAGATTTCTTCTGCTGATCATTCTGATTCAGTTGCAAAGTTACGTTGAATTCTTGAAAATAAAGAATAACTGCACATATTTTTTCGGATTTATTTTGTAGTTTCACTTTTTTGCAGTACTTTTGCAACATCTAAGCGTATATTCGCTAGACACTATCAATTATTCAATCAAAGACTAAGAAGTATGAAACAGACAATTTTGGTAACTGGCGGTACAGGTTTTATCGGTAGTCATACCACAGTAGAATTACAGCAGGCAGGTTACAATGTAGTCATTGTAGACGATCTCTCCAACTCAAAGATTGAGGTTCTCGACGGTATCGAGAAGATCACAGGTATTCGTCCTGCTTTCGAGAAAGTAGACTTGCGTGACAAGGAAGCAACAGAGGCTGTTTTCCAGAAGTATCCTGAAATCCAGGGTATCATACATTTCGCTGCCAGCAAGGCTGTAGGCGAGAGCGTTCAGAAACCTCTGATGTATTATCGTAACAATGTAGTATCGCTCATCAACCTGCTTGAGTTGATGCCAAAATATAATGTCAAGGGTATCATCTTCTCTTCTTCTTGCACCGTTTACGGTCAGCCAAAGCCAGAGAACCTTCCTGTTACTGAGGAGGCTCCTCACCAGAAGGCTACCTCTCCTTACGGTAATACAAAGGAAATCAACGAGCAGATCATTGCCGACTATATCCACAGCGGTGCCAACATCAAGAGCATCGTGCTGAGATACTTCAACCCAATCGGTGCACACCCATCTGCAGAAATCGGTGAGTTGCCTAACGGCGTGCCAAACAACCTGATTCCTTACGTTACACAGACTGCTATGGGTATCCGCAAGGAGTTGACCATCTTCGGTAATGACTATGATACTCCAGACGGAACCTGCATCCGCGACTACATCTATGTAGTTGACCTTGCCAAGGCTCACGTTTGCGCTATGGCTCGTGTACTTGACAAGGAGACAGAGCCAATCGAGTACTTCAACATTGGTACAGGCAACGGTAACTCAACCCTCGAAATCGTAGAGACCTTCGAGAAGGCTACCGGCGTGAAGCTGAACTGGAAGTTTGGTCCTCGCCGTGAGGGTGATATCGAGAAGATCTGGGGCGACTGCACCAAGGCTAACAAGGTATTGGGCTGGAAGGCAGAGGCTAATCTGGCTGACGTTCTGGCTTCAGCATGGAAGTGGCAGCAGAAACTCCGTGAAGACGGTATCATGTAAGCATGATAAAATCATATTGACCAGTTAGGTTAAAAAAATACAAATAATAGGAACTTTGCCGACTTTATGTTGGAAGGTTCCTATTTTTTTTATACCTTTGCGCAAAGAATTTTACGTAAAATCATTTATATAAAAAGGAATCACAAGATGAAGAAAACTTTACTTTCTATAATGACATTGACAGCAACGATGATGATGGCAGCTCCTGCACAGGGGCTGGCAGCGACTGGTGCTGTGGAAATGATTGACTTTGACGTACAGGATATCTCAGTTACTTATGCCAATGGCGTGATGCATATCACCGGTGCCAACGGTATGGTGGTGAAGGTGTATAACCTGGCTGGCATCGCAGTCAAATCGTTTATGGTAGAAGGGCAGGACAAGCGCATCTCCGTGCCGCTGTCGGATGGTGTATACATCATCAAGGTGGGACCATCTTTTACCCGTAAAATCACAGTCAATCGAAGATAACTTAACGTGAAATCATTCAGAATTTTACCCCTGTTGCTCTGTTTACTGATGATGGGGTGTAAGGATTCGCACCCCAATAGTAACAGACTGTTGACGTTAGAATACTATCAGGATTTTAACGAGAAGGCGTATGCTGTCAATTCTAAAGTGATTCGAGGATTGATGGACAGCCTCATGCAGCAGGACAAGGACCGTCTTGTTGCCGACCTCCACACACGGAAATATTATCAGAACCATGGCAGCTTCCTATGGATAGACCGCCACGGTATAGACCATCGTGCCGATTCGCTGCTCGCATACCTGCGCAACGTAGAGGAAATCGGTTTCAATAAGCAACGCTTTTATGTGGATGAGATTGCAGAAGACATCCAGAGACTCAGAAACCTTGACCTGGACCGACAGCAGAACCAGGTGAACAGGGTGATGGCTAGACTGGAGTACCGGCTGACCAAATCGTATCTGAGATATGTTGCAGGACAGCGGTTTGGCTATATGAATCCCAACTTCGTGCTGAACCGCCTGGATACGGTGGCTCCTAATCCCTATGATACCATCAAGCGACCGGTAAGGTTCAGAGGACTCTTTGATGTGAAGATGGACCATCCTGATGATCTGTTCTTTGCCAAGGCAATGAAAAGGATAGGTATGGGATCGGATTCGCTCACCGTTTTTCTGAAATCGGTACAGCCCGACAATCCCTTCTACCGCGTATTCCTGGATAAGCTGAAATGGCAAGGACTGACCAGAGGAGAACGCGCGAAAATACTGGTGAATCTGGAAAGAAGCAGATGGAGACAGAAGGATAATATCTGGAACCATCAGAAATATGTAGTGGTGAACATCCCGGCTTACCAGCTGATGGCGGTAGACGGACAGGACACGCTCACGATGCGTATAGGATGCGGATCACTGAAGACCAAGACGCCACTGCTCAACAGCCGTATCAAGAGAATGGATGTCAACCCGAAATGGTATGTGCCACGAAGCATCATCCTGCACGATATGGCGCATCATGCCGGAAATCCGGGTTACTTCCTGGCAAGAAACTACTATGTGAGGGATGTGAAGACTGGAGCAGAAGTAGACCTGAATCAGGTAACGAGAGCACAGCTGGTTTCGGGTGCCTATGGAGTGGTGCAGCGAGGAGGAAAGGGCAATGCCCTGGGACGCATCATCTTCCGGTTCGACAACAACTTCTCGGTCTATCTGCATGATACCAGCAGCAAGGGAGTCTTTGAAAGAGAGGAGAGGGGAGTATCGCATGGATGTATCAGAATAGAGAAGCCTTACGATTTTGCCGTATTCCTCCTGGCAGAAAAGAACCAGAGACTGATGGATAAAATCAAGTATTCGATGACAGACGATTCGCTGAGCAACCGCAAGATGGTGGTGAATGGCGTGAAGGTGAAACCGGAAGTGCCTCTCTTCATCACCTACTATACGATCTATCCGCTGGCAGGCGGACGCACCAGGGAATATCCTGACGTGTACGGATTTGACAAGGTGATATTCGAGAAACTGAAGAAGTATTTGTAACGCCCTTACAGGGCGTGTGGGGCTTACTTGCGAAACTTGAGTTAGAAATATTTAATTATAATGATAAGAGATAAAGAACTTTTGGAAATGTTGAGCGATCCGAAGACGCAACGGGCAGGATTCGCTGTGCTGGTGAGCCAGTACAGCGAGACGTTGTATTGGAAGATTCGCAATATCGTACTCAATCATGACGATGCCGATGACATTTTGCAGAATGTCTTTATCAAGGTGTGGACCAATCTGGCAACCTTTCAGGGCAAGTCATCCCTGTCTACCTGGCTCTACCGCATTGCTATCAACGAAGCCCTGGATTTCCTCAGAAAGAAGAAACAGACTACGCAGGTGAGTGCAGATGATGAACCCGGCATTGCATCACGGCTGCTTGCCGATGAATACTTTGACGGAGATGAGATCCAGGCACACCTGCAGGAAGCCGTAGCCCTGCTGCCCGATGTGCAGCGCACGGTGTTCACCCTAAAATATTTCGACAACATGAAATATTCCGAGATAAGCAAGATCCTCTCCACCAGCGAGGGAGCATTGAAGGCTTCCTATCACCTGGCAGTGAAGAAAATAACAGAATTCTTACAGAAATATTAAACCTTTTGAGGTTGAATCCGTCAATAATAAAAAAGATGTAAAGGTAGAAGAATATGACAAGAGAAGAAAACATATTGAAAGAACGTTTCGGCAAGCAGAATCCTTTCAAGGTTCCTGATGGTTACTTCGATCATCTCACCGAGAAAATCATGGAGAATTTGCCAGAACAGGAGGTTCGTGTCATCGACATACGCAGCCGTCAGACGCTCTGGCAGAAGATGCCATTGCGCAAGATAGCCGCAGCCGTCGCTGTTGCAGCCCTGCTGGGTGGCGGTACATTCTGGGCTTTGCAGCATGAAGGCGACAGCAAGATGGTGGCTCATGCGAAGAAGCACGAACAGAAAACCGTGAGCAGCGATGATGCCGCTTTCAATGAGATGGCAGACTATGCGATGATAGACAATGAGGCTATCTATGCATCATTGATAGCAGAAAATTAAGATAGTAACGTTTAGGTTACGGAATCAGATGAAATAAACAATAATTAAAGATATGAAATGGAATTTCCAACATAGAATCATCATCTTGATGGTTATGCTGATGATGGGCATTACAGGCGTTCAGGCTCAGCATGGCAGAAAGCATCCTGCATTCGACCCGCAGAAGTTTCAGGCAGATCTGGAGCAGTTCATCGCTACCAATGCTGCCCTGACTCCTGGAGAGGCAGCTAAATTCTTTCCGATGTATCGACAGATGGGTAAGAAGATGCGTATGCTTTTTGATGAGATGCGCCGGTTCAGACACATCAATCCTAAGGACAACGAGGCGTGTGAAGAGGCAATCCGCAGACAGGATGAGATAGACATCCAGCTGAAGCAGCTGCAGCAGGAATATCATGCACGCTTCATGACCGTGCTGCCCGCATACAAGGTGCTGAGCGTTATCAGGGCAGAAGAGAAATTCCACAGACAGGCATTCCGCAAGATGCACAAATAAAATTTCATCTGGGACAGAAATCAGATTCTCAATGCCGACAGTTTCCTTTACTTGCCCTCCGATGCGTTCGGCTACAATAGCCACACGCAGCCCCTTACGAGCTGAATAAATAGCGGACGATACCCCGGCAGGACCTCCACCAGCTACAATCACATCATACTCTTTCACCTCATTCATCGCTTTGGTATCGTCAATAC
>USQD01000003.1 GCA_900556795.1 uncultured Prevotella sp.
AGACGGCATACGAGATTCCGAAACGTGACTGGAGTTCAGACGTGTGCTCTTCCGATCTAAGAGATTATGGAACTAAGACATTTACGTTCGTTTGTGTATGTGGCAGAGACGCTTTCCTTCAGCATCGCCGCCTCCCGATGCTTTGTCACCCAATCCGCCATCAGTCAGCACATCAAGGCTCTGGAGGACGAACTGGGCTGCAAGCTGCTGATACGTACCTCGCACAGCATCATGCTCACCGAGAACGGGGAGGCACTTCTGCCACGTGCCAAGGAAATACTGAAGTTGGCGGAAGACTGCAAGGAGCATATCAATGCACTCAACAACTGCATGACCGGAGAACTGCGCATCGGTGTCGGTTCCTTTATCGCACCCTATATCCGTGTGGCTGCACTTATATTCATGGAGCGATACCCTAACGTAAGAGTGAATGCCGAATTTTCCAAGGCAACGAGCCTGAACCGCCTGTTGCGAGACCACATGCTGGATCTCGCCTTTACGATGAACGAAGCCTATACCAACGAGGGTATCGAGAGCCAGCCCTGCATCCCATTCAGCATTTGTGCCATCATGCGAAACACACACACTCTTGCCAGGAAAGATAAGGTAACATACGATGACCTGCTGAAGCACGGCATCATCATGCCCGATGTAGGCGAACGTGTTTTCAACACCTTTCAGCAATATTTGCAGAACGATCTCACCAAATTAAGCGTAAAGTGTATTGTCAGCGACCCAGACGAAGACCTTGCCATCATAGAAGATACTCACCTGGTTACTTTTATGCCGAAGCTGTATCTGAAGAATCACCCTACCCTTATAGCTCGTCCTATCCATGGCATAGGAGAAGAACTGACGAGCAATGCCCACTGGATGAAGGTGTACCTATGAAGCGTTCGGCACAACTCTTCCTCGACATTATCAGGGACGAAGCCATCCCGTATATCAAGGCTTTGGAAGAAACCATGTAGTTTAGTACCAAAGTACATTTGTACTTATGTACTTCTGCACGTTTGTACTTTTTCTTATTCGTCTATAAGTGTTCCTGCTTCATGATTTATCCGCAAGAACATCTAATGAAAATCACTTTTCTGTTTACTTCATTCATGTTACCTTTGCATACGATTCCGATATTGGAAGAATTTAAACACAAAAAACTATGCAGGTAAAAACGAATGATGGCAACTATGATGTTGCCAGCAAGGGATTGGGTAATACCGCCCTTGGACTTGGTATCGCAGGTTTGGCTACCAGTTTGCTGGGTGGCGGTGCATCCTTGTTTAACCTCGGTAGAGGTAACAATGGCATGACTGCCAATCCGAGTGATCCGGATGCACGCTTTGTAACCAAGAGTGAGACCAACCTTATTCAGGAGAACTCTACATTGAAGACGGAACTTGCTATCCAGAAGAGTGAGAACTATACCGACAAGAAGATGGTAGATGTTACTCAGTATCTTGACGGTAAGATTCGTCAGCTCGAAAACAAGGTGGATGCCAACAAGGATGCACAGCAGGCTGTCAACGCACAGCAGATGGCATATAATGCCGCTGCCAACGCCAACATCGACGTGCTGAAATCGCAGGTGGCTTCACTTTTGAATGTTACCAAGATGATGATTCCATCAGGCAATGTTTGTCAGATGGGATGCGGATGCGCTTGTAACCAGTAACCGTATTCTCTGATAAAAGGAAGAAACGATATGGATTACAAGAACTCGCAAATCCTGGCAGCGGTGGTGTCCGAATGGGCACGCCCTGCCATCTCTCAGATAGCGGCTGGCAATCTGATGCACTTGCCTATGCTCCAGTCTCTCCAGGCTACCATCGGCAGCATGGGACTGGTGAGTGGCAACTATTCTCTGCAAGCCGATATAGAACCGATGATTCAGCCTGTGGTCAATGCGCTTGTCACTCCGATGCTCGCCAAGTATTTCGGTAACATTCCAGAAGAGAGCATTCCGCAGATGGCGCACGATGTGGTAGAGCAGCTTCGCTACAAAGGACCGCTCTCTATCCTGGAGGGTGTAATAACCTTTGATGAGGAGGATCTTGACGAACTCGCCGACCTTCTTCAGAAGAACCTTCCGGTAGAGAAGACCCAGGGCTATCAGGTGAAACATTAATGCGGCGGTGAAGTCGTCGCTCTATTAAAACAGAAAAGACTATGAATAAAAGAACAATTCCAGCCTGCATCATGGCTACGCTTGCAGTAGGCGCAACCGCCACTGCTCCCTATTATGATGTAAATATCACGCAGCAGCTCTGTGCTCCTTCATGCGTGGACGAGACTCCGGTTTTCAACCCTCAGTTCTCTGTAAAGAGTATTGCCAACGTGGGTACTTCGCAATATCTCATAACGATTCACGTAGAGGGTGTTATCAGTTACGTGCCTTGCAACTGCGGCTCCTGCTGTACCCGCTCGCAGGTGGTAAGTCAGGATTTCACCATTCCTGTCTTCTCTGCTACGGCAATCACGAACGTTACCACATCTCTTGGCAGCGTGAAAAACCGTCTTGTCAAGGTAGCCTGCTGCTCCTGCAGCAAGACTTTCGTGTGCGATGCTCCTTTAACACTAACCATCGCATGACTATCCACCAACAAAAGGAAAGGTAAGAGACGATGAAGTATATTCAGTTAATAGATCAAGCCCGTGCTCACGGCGTGGCTACAGAGAAGAAGATGATGGAGGCGATGGAGCAGTTGAGCTGCGACCTCGCTTCCTTAGAGGAAACAAATCCGGAATTGTACTGGTGCATCCTCCGTCACCAGCACGCAGTGTTCTATGATCGTCATTACAGCGAGAAAATGGCCAACCATGATGTCTGCCATCTTGTGTATAGCAAGAAAGGCGAGAATGGCGAATTGGTAGGAACCGGTGCACATTGGACTAAATCGCAGATAGCGAATGCCACCAAGGGCATGAAGTTCCGTGAAAAGGTGAACGATTGGGATAAGTATGTTGCCTTCAATGCCATGTATGCTGACCTGTGTAGCGATATGACAGAAGATGAAATCATCAAAGCTGCTTATCTCTTCTATTTCCAGGATGCAGACTGGCAACCCGAAGAAGACGATTGTACCAAGATATGGGACTATATGTCCGCTCACGCTACGATGTAGTTTGTTTTGAACTAGGTGATATGGATTTCGCACTAGCGAGTGCAAGTTTTTAAAGTAAAAAGATTGGGATAACATTTTTTGAAGCCTCTTTGCGACTGTAAAAGCCGCAGGGAGGCTTTCTTTGTCCCCATCATCTTTTTAGCATTTGCTATCTTTGCCATCAGAATAAAAACGATAAAACAGAAAAGATATGGCAAAGATTCAACCTCTTGCAGATTTCATCCTCTCCTTCGAGGGAGGTTACGTGAACCACCCCAATGATAAGGGCGGTCCTACCAACATGGGCGTAACACTGAAAACCTGGCAGACCCAAGGTTACGACAAGAACCATGATGGCCGCATCGACGCAAAAGATGTGAAGCTTATCACCAAAGCCGATGCCGTCTCCATCCTCCGCCGCTGTTACTGGAACCGCTGGAAAGCCGATGGCATTAAAGACCAGAGCATCGCCAATATCCTGGTAGATTGGGTATGGATCAGCGGCACGCCAGGCATCACCATCGTACAGGCAATGCTAGGAGTAACCGCCGATGGCATCGTAGGCAGTAAGACCCTCAAAGCCCTCAATAAACAGAATCCCCAGCAGTTCTTTGAGCGCATCAAGACTCGCCGCAAGCAGTATATTCTCGGCATCATCGCCAAGCACCCTAGTCAGCAGGTCTTTGAGGCAGGCTGGCTCCGTCGTCTGAATGCCATCAGCTACGGCAGTCTCATCGCCAATGGCGGCAAGAAAATCAGCTTCTAGAAGGGGCAAAAACGCCCCCGTTCCCAGCGATTCTATCGCTGGTCCGCAAACAGAAAATTTTTCAAACGATAAAAAGATAAAAGATTTATGGCAAGTTACAATGGAAACATTGACCTTTTGGCTCTGAATGGAGCGAAGGTCTTAGTAGGTATCGATGAGAAGAATGCGCAGCGTCCTTACGTCTGCATTCCTCTCGATGTGAACGAAATTCGAGTAGAGGCATCAAAGAATGATGCAAGTAAACGTCAGGCTAAACTGAGAGTCAACATCTGGCCTTTCAATGAGGCATACAAGAATAAGATTCGCCAAAGTGCTGCCGAGCGTGGCGATACCCAGGTGAGTGTACCAACCCACGAAATGTCGCTCTCGTTCTCCACCGAGTACGTCAAGGCAGTAGCCAAGGCATTCCCGAAACTCGTAGAACAGGTGAAGGAAGCCAACAAGGAACGAGACCCTGAAATCGTAAATCAGGATTTCAATGATGAGAACACCCATCTCTTCAAGGCAATCCGCACCCGCATGAATAAGCGTATCGCCAGCCTCTATCAGCCACAGCCTACCGCCCAGCAGCAGACGTACCCACAGCAAGCCTATGGAGCCGCCGGCAACGCTACCGCCTATGTACCGCCAGCAGATGGAGGCAATGATTATAGTTCAATGCCAGGTTACGATGATCCGAACAGCGACCTGCCATTCTAATATATAAGAATATGCAAGAACAGATAAACCTCACCCTTCCGAAGGGCTGGAACCAATGCTCCCCCTTCCAGCTGGAGCAGATTGCCCTCATTATGCTGGAGCAGATAGAGAAAGCCAAGGCAGACCGCTATCACCCCTTCGATATGCAGAAGGTGAAGATAGCCGCTTTCTTCCTCTTTGCCGGAATAGGCATCAATGCCTATCCCGACCCTCGCGACCCCATCAATGAGCAGCACTACCTGGTAAGCATAGAGCCGCAGAAGAAGAGCCTCCTGAAGAAGTTCCTCTCCCCTTTCGCCTCCGTTCCCAGCAATTCTATCGCTGGTCAGAGCAAGGGCACTCCTTTCCCCCTCTATCTCTGGCAGCTCAACTATTGGCTCTCTCCGAAAGCCAAAACCAACGATAAGACCTCCCCTGAGTACATCGCTCAAGGCGCAGGTCTTCTCGACTGGCTGGATGCAGACAGTGGCAATTTCCTCACCATCTTTCCCTATCCGTCTATCCGTCAGAAATCCAAGTGGTACCGTTGTGTAAAAGCCTTCCAAGGTCCGAACCCCGACCTCGATGGCTTCTCCTGGCAACAATACCGTTTTGCCAGCGATATGATGCAGACTTACACCCGTTTGGATAACAACCTGATAAAGATGAAGAAGATGGATAAATTCACCGAGGAACAACTCCAGACGCAAGCCCAGAGTGTAGCCAGTGCAAGAAACATGTTCCTTGCCACCATCTTTAACACCACTACTCTATACGTCGACCCGACAACAGGTATCACGAAATACGATTTTCACTACGAGTCGAAGCAGTTCACCGAGAACGTAGGTTATTTCGTCAAATACCCGGAAGCCAACTGGCAGGTCATCCTCTTCTGGTGGAGCGGCATCATGCACACCCTAGCACATCGCTACCCTCACGTTTTCAAGGTGCAGAAGGTAGATAATAAAAAACCACAAACCCCGATGGAAATCTACACCGCCACCACCGCCACGATGCAGAAGTATGCTGGCCTAACGGAAGATCAGGTTAACACCCAGTCCTACTCCCTAGTTCTCGAACACCTCGAAAGGCTATCGAAAGAGAATGAGGAAATGGAAAAGATGAGGAGGAACAAATGATAGATGTAAAGGCATCTGTACACTTTTTTAAAAGCCTCCGTTCCCAGCGATTCCATCGCTGGTCCCCTCCCCTCTTTGTCCCCACTAAAACCATAAAAAGCCCTAACTTTACACTCAGAAAGCGAGAAATAGGCGCGCGTATATCGCCACCCTTCTCTCTTCCATCACATTCAGGATAACATATAAAAAAGAAACGCAAAAATGGCAAGCAAAAACAAAAACAGAGTAACCAACCTGCAGCAGCTCCAAAATCGTAGTGAGGAACTGAAAGATGCAGGCTATGTAGCCGTTCGGCCAGATGCTTTTACGTCGCCTAAGAACGGTGGCAATAAGGTCTTTTCCTGGAACGACTACGTTCACGGCATGCTCCTAACCACAGCCGGTATGTCGGCAAGCGGTGGCGACGCAAGCGGTTCTGCAGCACGGCAGCAGGTTTCCACTATCTTTGCATCAAGTGGCGGCGAGAACCTGGGCAAACCAAAAGGCGTAGGTACCGAAGGTTTGGGCTTTATGGAATGGGGTATGGCCAACCGACTGCCAAATCTTATCTGGCTGCTCTCCCGCATGTCGCCTTTCACGGCAGCAGGAGTTGATTACATCAAGAAGATACTGGTAGGTCGTGGTCCCGCAGCCAAATATCACTACACCCAGTATGTAGGCGGGAACATCACGGAGAAATATATCCCCTACGAGAGTGCAGGAGTCCTGCTCCGTGGTCAGATAGCCGACCTGAAAGCCAAGGAAGAGGCAGCCGTCGAAGCCAAGCGCCAGAACGAGCAGCAGAGCCAGAACGGGCAGTCTCAGCAGGAAGAGCCTCCGTTCCCTGCGATTTCATCGCAGGTCTTATCTTCCGATGAAGAGGAAAACGAGGAGATGAAATCTCTGAAAGAAGCCCTCCGCAAATGGGAAGAAACCAATGCCCAGCTTCGTGATTTCCTAGAAAATAACGACCTGATGCAGACCTTCCTCGACCTGGCAGGAGATATGGCTTTGATGTCGCAGTGCTTCGTAGAACTCCAGCTCAATCAGCGTTCCCTCGACGAGAACGGCAAAGCCGTGCCTACTGCCCAGTGGACCCCGAAGGTGATCGGTCTGAAGCATCGCAGTATCTTTACCACCCGACTGGAACGTATGGACGAGAACTACCGCATAAACTATGCCTACGTCAGCAACCAATGGCTCGACCCAACCCAATACGTCGGTGTACAGAAAGAGGAAGACCGCAAGATAGCGGCTATCCCTTATCTCCCTACCACATCAGCCGTGAAGGATTTGCAGCGCAATATCCGTGAGGCACGTCAGAAGCAGGTAAGCCGCAAGAAACGCCCTACCCGCTTCATCATGTCGCCAAGAGATTTCGGTGGCCCCTACTATGCCGATGCCCTTTGGCACTCTATCTTTGCCGGCAGCATCTTTGAGTATGCCTTCACCATTGTAGATGACCGCCTCACCCGAAAGCGCAACAGTAATATCATTGGCCGTGTTATCTATATCCATCAGGACTATATCAGCAGGCTCTATCAGCAGCAGGGCGAACAGAAAAAGAAAACCCACGGTGAGATTCAGAATGAAATCTTCTCCTCTATCAATACATGGCTCTCTAACCCAGATAATGCAGGTCAGGCGCTCATCTCTTCTGCTTTCACGGGCAGCGACGGAAAGGAGCACAAGGCTTGGGAAATCGTAGAAATCGAAACCAAGGCAAATGATCAGGCGAATGCCGACAAGACCGAGTTGCAGGAAATAAGTAGCATCATTTTCTTTGCCATGGGTCTTGATGCAAAGCTCATCGGTAATACCCCTGGCGATACAGCATCATCGGGCGGTACTGACCTGAGAGAGCGCTTCCTGGTAAAGCAAATCCAGTTTGCCCCACTACAACAGTTGATGATACGCCCGCTGGAAGTTTTGAGCCGATTCAACGATTGGGACGAGCACCTGGTATGGCAGATAGACCGGGAGGTATTGACTACCCTCGATAACTCGAAGACCGGAGTGGCGAAACAGGAAGCCTCTTAACTCGCCCCCGTTCCCAGCAATTCTATCGCTGGTTCATATATAATAACGTAAAAGCAAAAAGAAAATGATACTCTTTACAAATCAAGAACTCCGGCTACAGATTCCCAGCAATGCCGTGGACGAGGTGGCCAACTTACAAGGTATGCTTGATAATAGCGAGAAGGATTTTCTGAAACCTCGCTTAGGAGCATCGCTCTATGACCGACTTTGCAAGTATTATGCAAGCATTGAGCCTTCTGATTTCTGTGATACAGTCATCAATGGCAATTATACTGATAATCCTTGGAGCGAACTTCTGGTTTATGCACAGCGCATGGTTGCAAATGATGCAATGGCGCAGAATGTAGAAAAACAAGTTCTCTCTATCAATGGCTCCGGTATCAATGTAGCCTCCAGCAACGACTATGCCGTAGCCACCGACAAGCAGATAGCGCAGGGCAAGGAAAGCTATCGCCAGTCTGCCATGACCTCGCTCAATAACCTGCTTTCCCTCTTAGAGGGATGGGCGAAGGAAGTGAATACTCCAATGCCTATCGAAGGAACAGATGAAGGAACAGATAGCGGCAAAGATGATGCAGCCGAAACCGAGAAAAAACAGCATGAGGCGATAGAGGAAATCGTAACCCTTTGGCAGGAGAGCAAGTACTATTACTACCATCGGGATTTGCTTTTCCCTACCTGCGAGTCTTTGCAGCCGTATCTCGATATTTACGGCAACAGAGATAAGTTTGTGCGTCTCATCCCTGATATGCTCTTTATCCAGAGTGAATATCTGGAAGAGGCATTTGGCGAGGATTTCATCCCTCGTCTATTGCAAGCCGATGAGAACGACAAGATGCTGAAGAAGGCACGTCAACTTGTAGCCGCCTATCTCAAGGAGCGCACATCAGTTATCAGTTTCGATAAGCTTACCCGCTCCACGGCACATAATGATGCCATTACCGTAAGGGAAAGCATTCATCGGTTGCTGAAGAAAGAGGAATCCGAAAGACAGGCGAAACTCGATGCAGCCAAAGCTGATAGCGCCGCAGAAGGCAGTTCCTCATCATCTGCGAGTAACGCATCCAGCGCTTCATCATCGGATAACAAGGACGGCAGCGAAGGCTACGACAACAACCAAAAAGGTTCACGTATCTTCGTAACGCCAATCCTCTGTTAAAGGTAAAAAGGCTTATTTTCAGTTTTATGTCGTATCAAGCGTCTTCAAAACTGCTTAATTTGACGTTCAATCGGGAATCAAGCCTAAAACAGGCAAAAAATATTCTTAATTTTCAAATAAACATCAGAAACAAGGATTTATGGAAAATTTATCATTGCAGGAAATCATCAACATTTTGAAACCAGCTATCGGTGCAAGAATGCTTACCCAGGAGCAGAAAGATGCCTATGAGCAGGGATTGTCTCTCCTGGAAGGTGCAAGTAATGCACGCTCGTTTATCGAAAACTCACGCAAGTTTAAGGACTATCATCGCCGTACCCGACAGATGATAGCCTACCTGAACAGCTACAACAGCTCTCAAGCCAACGCTGCATCATCCTCTGCTTCCGACAAGCGACGTGTAGGTCGCCCAACCAAGCAAGAACAGGCAGCTTATGCCGAACTTCAGAAGCAGAAAGCCCTGGAAGAGGCGAAGCAGTCTCTCTTCCCTAGCCTGAAACCGGACACCACTTTGCAGCCGCTCACCTATAATGGTATCGTAGCCAACCCAAACGGCGAAAGCATCGCTGCCACCATGCCAAACCTGATGCAGTTGCGTCCATTCCTCTCACCATCCCTGCAGGAGCAGGTGAACACCGTGCGTGACCTCCGCAGCGAAATGGCAAGTAAGGCAGAGCAGGCTAAGACCAGGGCAGAAGCCAACGAGAAAGCCATCTCACAAGGCAAGAGCGCCATCTTTACCGAGGATGAGATTGCCGCTCTCGCCACAAGAGCCGTAGAAATCGAAAGCGATATTCTTCCGGAAATCTTCAAGGCAGTAGATAGAGAGATGGGCGAATGCTATCTGCGACTGAGCGAGAAGACAGGCGACCCTGAGTATATCGCCTACGTAAAGAAAACCTTTACCGTGGACCCTCAGACCCTCCGTACCCAGTTTAAGCCTTTCTACGAGAAAGCGCAGTCTCGTGACCCTCATTTTGCCGAGCAGGTAGCCGAGAAGATTGCCAACGACCGTCCGGAAGTAAAGGCAGCCCGTGATGCAGCCGCCAAGCACAAGGCAGAAGCCGATGCCCGCATCAAGTATATCCTTCGCAAGGATAAGCCATCTACCCAAACGAGAGTGAAAGGTATCAAGGAGCGCATAGACCAACTTCGCCAGGATTTCTCTGACATCGTGACCGAAGAGGAGCTTTCCGGCTATGAAGCTATTCTCACCAAAACTATAGAAGAAGCCAAAGAGGATCCCGAAGCATAATTCCCCTCTCACCCCCGTTCCCAGCGATTCCATCGCTGGGTTCTTTTTTGTCCCCCCTAATAACCAAAAACCCCCTATCTTTGCCATATAAATAAAAAGAAAGAAGCAAAATGGCAAAGAATAAAGAAACCCCCGAACAGCGCAATCAGCGTTTCAAGACCCTTTGCGTCCATATCCTCGCCCAGAGCGGCAACTGCCAGGAGTCTCAACATGCTTTCAAAAGCACGCAGAGCATTCCGGATATGTGCGAGGCATGGCGCAAATACTGGCACGGCTTAATTACCGAGGTACCGCAGCAGGTAATCGATGCCTTTAAAGCCGTATATCCGGAATTTAAAAAAGATATAAACCAGGGTGGCATTTTCTACAACGAAGATTCGCCTACCGGTACCGTCCTCGTAGGCGATACAGACGAGGAAATCCACCTCTACTCTTCCCGAAAGATATACGTCTTGGGTAAGGCGCACGTCATTCTCCATAATGCCGCTACCGCCCTCGTAATGAATGAAGACTGCAAGGTAGAACTCCTAGATGGCAGCAAGGCAACTATCAAGGAAGGTTACGGCATCGCCCGAAATTATTCCCACATGGTAACTTGCAATGAGGCAGAAAGCTACGATCAGAGTGTAGTCTTCATTACCGATGGCACCCTTCACGACCATGGGCACCAGAAAATTAATGCCTTTGGTACGGCAGTCATCGACACCTTTACCCGTCGCCTCATAGACCTATATGATAGCGCCAGGATAGAAATTAGAAAATAAACATTAGAAAATAGAAATCAGAATATGAACTCACATCTTACGATATTAATCAACGACAAGCCGGTAGCCTTGCCCGATGATTTCTCCATCGACATAGAGGATCAGAACCCCGTATTCAATGACACGGAGATGTTCTCCTATCCTTTCTCTATTCCGCTGGATGGCAACCGATGGTTGGTAAAGAACATAGAAGACGTGCATGCAGCCGTAAGAGCGGTGAATATGGAGCATTTGCCTACCCGCATTCATGCCGACGGACTGCCTTTCCGCAGCGGTACGCTCGTAATGCAGGATGATGAGGAGATAACCGATTCTCTCAGTATGAACATAGATGCCAGCACGCAGAGTTTCAGCGACCTTATCAGCGACCTGCAGTGTCGTGATGTTCCGGTCAAGGACCAAATTATCATCGGTGAGAAGATCGGTAATGTGAGGGTGGATATTGAAAGTGATCCGGTAGTAAAGGTAGATGTTTTTGTTACTGGAGGCAAGCATAAGCATGATCATACGGAAGCCCACGAAATCAGGGCAGACCATGTAAGCGTAAGTAAGGTATTGGAACCGCAAGCTTTAGGTTTTTCCTACCCTGCAAGCTGCAATGAATACACTTCTACATCTACCCAGCATTATATGGGTGATGCACAGAAGCTTTCAGAGCGTTCTTATCCTCAGAATCACAAGGTAAATGAGCCAGCCATTGCCAGCAATGGCAATTATATCAATACCGCAGCAGCTTATGGAGAAACAGATGGTGCAGGCAGAGCCGCTACCTATTGTAACGCCCGTATCTGCTATAAGCATCACGGGTTAGATGATGACGGAAAGACCGCAAGTGATGTAATCAGCATAAAAGATTGCACCTGGACGAACGAAGACCTTTATCCTTACTGGGTATTGGATGCAAAACGTCCGCAGTCGGGTATCTGCTTCTATGTGCTTTATTTCCTCGATTGTCTCTTTGACTATCTGGGTGTAACTTTCGATAAGCGAGCCTTAATGCAGATAGAGGATTTGAAGCATCTTTGTTTCTTCACGACCGTATGCAGCTACGATACCGTCAGTTACCAGTACGACGAGGAAGATCCTACAGGCGCAAAACAACCTAATCTTCACCCTCACCATGGTACTTATTACCGAAAAGACGATGCCGAAGTCATCGCCAAGAAGAAGAAAGCTGGCGAAATCAAGACGGGTTATTTCCAAAGCCAGGAGCATATCAATTCATGGCTCGAAAGCCGCGGTTGCGGTGGAAAGATAAACATCGTAAAGGCAGAGAATAAGGACGTGCAGGAATTAACACTCCACACACCTGAAGGCACCACCGAGCATATACAGGTAGGTGAAGTACGCGATGATGGCGGCAAGGTTACTGGTATCAGCATCGAGGCAAAAATCAGCAAGTTCAAGGTACAGGCAAATGTGCTTAATATGGTAGCAAACAGCGGCAATTTCCCTGACGAGAGTGTAAGCACTGTTATCTCTTCTCTTGAAAGCGCCTTCGGTATTAAGTTCTCGTACGATTATGAGCAGAAGAAGGTAACGGCTTATCTTACCCGTGATGTGCTGCGCAAGAGTGGCAACGAGGCAAGAACGTTTCATGCCAATATCCACTCCATGGTCCCGATGACCGAGAAGATTACCGGTGTGCGTATGCGCTATTCGGCAGAGAGTGATGCAAAAGATCAGCGGCAGAATGTACTCGATAGCCGTAGAAACAAGAACATGGGTTATTCTACCGATTATGATTATATCGATTACCCTGCGCCTGATAGTGGCGATAACTCCACCGTCTATAATCTCGACTACATCGATTTCTTCCATAATCTGAGTAGTGGAGACAAGCACTGCTATATCGACCGCAAGACCGGCAATGCTTATCGTGTAAAGGTGAATAGTGATGCAACCACGACAGCCGACTTAAAACCTGTACTCTTTGAGGTTGGTCAGTTCAAGGGTGTGGAATTTGGAGATTGCAGCGATGAGAACGAAGATTTCGTACATGATATTTCTGTAGATTTTACTCCGGTGCCGTTCAATGATGTGAACTATTTCAAGGAGATAGAAGCTGCCTATGGTTCTCACGAGGCAATCGACTCCTACAACGGCAAGAAATATGGCGTAACCATCGCTGATGGTCAGCCTATCCTCTGCGCTTATGTAGATGAGGATATGGAGCATGAGTTTGTTGAACAGATTATCAATCAGACCATCTCTACTGCCTTCTGCGATTTCTATATGCAGCAGACCTTATCACTCGTAGAAAGCTATGACCCGTCAGACACAGAGGATGGTAACTCTCCTTTGCAGGATGATTCCCGCTGGGGATTTGCTGTTGCTTTGATGCGAGGCGGTGGTAGTGATGCAACTCGCCAGTCATACGATTATAATTACGACCATTTCGGCACGTCCAAATGGCGCACGGTATCAGGCAAGTATGCCCTAGCATGCGATTCTCTGGATATGATGGGTAATGAGTTTGACTATAATGGTATTCAGGAAGGAACGGGCGAAGGTGAGAAATTCTCACTCAAGATACGAGCCTTTAAAGAACCTTCATGGCTGAGTGATCCGAAATACGAAAATGTAGTACTTTGTGATAATGATGAAGTAGATAGCCAGGGAAATATGGTGAAAAAGGTCCGTTCCCGCGGCTTATTTGATACCTTCATTCTCCCATACGCCTATTTCCTCTTAAATAGAAAGAAGTTTATGGTAAGATGTACCACCACCGTAGCGCAAGTGGCCGATATACCGAACCACTGGAAGGAATGGTGGAACATAGGCGGCATGAAATGCCTCATTGATAAGGTAAACACCACCATCGATGCCAAGACGGGCATGGGCGAAGTAGAGTTAACGGTATATGCTTTATAACATAAAAATGAAATAAAAATGGATAGAAAAATACTAATTACCGGAACAGGAATCCATTCCGCTCTGGGCAGAGGCACAAAAGAAGTAGCCATGAATCTTTATTTGGGCAAATGCGGATTATTTCACGATGATTTCCGCAATAAATACAATTCTGATTTATGCGGCAAAGTTCCTGCTTGGAAATTAGAATATACTGAAATTCTCACTCGTGCACAGAGAGCATGCCTACCCCTTCATGGTTTTTGTGTACTCGATACAGTATTTGAAGCCTTAAAGGAAGCAAAAGTCAGCAAGGATTTTCTCGAAAATCATAATGTATCTATCATTGTAAGCAATGATTCTGAATGCTACGAAAGCCAGTCGGTGGTGCGTCATGTAGGTAATGGATTGCATAACAGAGCATTGTCTGTAACAACCCTGTTCCGCTCGCTTAATTCCACTATCAGCATGAATTTGGCATCAATTCTCCATATTCACGGCTTATCGCTCACCGTGAGCGCTGCCTGTGCAGGAGGCGGTCATGCCATCGGCTTGGCAAAGATGCTACTCGATAGCAAGCAAACAGAAATGGTAATCGTGATAGGCGCGCAGGAAATCACATCGCAATATTGCATGGAAGCTTTCGATGCCCTCGGTGTCTTTTCACCCGATAAGGTGCAGCCGTTTGGTAAAGGTAGAAACGGATTGGCACCATCGGGTGGCGCAGCTTGCATCATCCTCGAACCGTCGGATAGCCTCCGACTGAAGGAAGAGAAGGTGCCTTCCTTCGCTTCTCTTTCCGGTTATGGTTTTTCTTCTAACGGCAAGGCCATCACTACCCCTGATAGCTATCAGGAAGAAGTATCTATGCTGAAAGCTATCGAGAGTGCAGGCTTAGATGAGGGTATGATAGATGTGGTTCTCGCTCACGCCACGGGTACCCCAATGGGCGATGAAGCCGAAGCCAACGCCATCACAAGGATTTTCCCTATCTGTCCGAACGTGGTAGCTACGAAAGGCTTAACCGGTCACGAGTGCTGGATGGCGGGAGTATCGCAAGCCGTACAGGCAGTAATCATGTTCACTTATGGCCGTCTGTTCCATGCAGCCACTACCGAGGAGAACGCTTTCCCATCCCTCAATCTGGTAATGCGTTCAAAATTCTATGCCCCTCACCACATTCTCTGTAATGCCTTCGGTTTCGGAGGTACCAATTCATCATTTATTATCTCAAAAGCGTAGTTATGAAAAAAGAAGAAATAACTCCTCGCATTATCGCCATCGTAAACAGCCTGAAAACCTCATGGGTCAACCACGAGGTAACTCCCTCTTCCAATCTCCGTGATGAGGTCCAGCTAGAATCTATTGATTTCCTCGATATGGTTCAGCAGGTAGAAATGATGTTCCACATCAAGATTACTCCTGAAGAGGCAAAAGATTGCAAGCTCGTTTCCGATGTAGTCAATCTCGTAATTAAAAAGAAAGAATAACATGGCACAGAAAATTAATCTCACATCGGGTTCTGTCTTTGCCGGAAACCCGATAACCTTTACTATTACCCCTTCAGTGGCTACAAAGCCATCTTTTCATCGTGTCATCGTAGAAGTGAACTTTGATGATGGTACGGGCAGTTATGAAACCAATAAGCTCACCATCCCTGTTACCACTGAGGGAAGAGATGTATCGCTCGATATTTCCTCTGCTCTCCGTATTTCGCTGGATAACTACGAATATACCGCTACCCCATCCACCTACCCAGTAGTAAGCTGGTACATTAAAGCCTACGATGAATACATGGATAACAACGGCGAGGTGCATACTAATGCGGGCGAAGTCTATTATCCTGCCGATGGCTCGAAGAATGGAGGGAGCACCAACCTCCGCTGTATAGCCGGTGCCTTCAGCGATATAGAGCGTCTGAAATCGGGTGTAACACAGGCAGTAACCCTTCTCTCCTGTAAGCCGACTGCTACCCACGAAATAGCCGTTGTAGGCGAGAGCTTTATTTATCCCGTCTCCTATAGCGCAGCACAAAACTTGGCAAGCAGCAGTTCGTTGACTGCCCCTGCATCCAGGGAACAGGCAATCACAAAGGAAGGTGCGCAGAGCATTCAGGGGCACCCTATCTATGCCCTGCCATCCTTGGAAGCCGATACCCGAACCACCTTCCGCTTCATTAACCGTTTTGGTTGTCTTGAGAGCATCAGTGTTCCAAAATCCTATTCTCAGAAGATGAGTGTAGAGAGCACGCCATACACGAAATCCATTCAGGAAACCTTCAATCAGTTTTCACGTGCCGCTATAAAAAAGCAGAATGACCGTGAAAGCTGGCTCTATCAGAGTGATCCGCTCACAAAGTCATGGCAGCAGTGGTATCTCCATGAATTTCTGATGTCTGAGCATATATGGCTGAAAGCGAATGATACCTGGCTCCCTTGTACCATCAGTCTTGAAGATGAGATTACCATTAAGGACGATACCGCCAGGAATATGTATTCCGTTTCCTTTACCGCCACCCTAGGTATAAACGGCGACCCTTTCGCCTCCATCTAGCCCAGCACGAGCTGCGTGTCTCCCTCTTGCCTCCGTTCCCAGCGATTCCATCGCTGGTTTTTTTGTCCCAACTAAAAAAGCGAAAACCCTTATCTTTGCTTTATATTCAATAATTTTTATCACAAAAAATGGTAACAGAAGTAAAAAATACGAACTATTGGATTTCGAGCAGTGCCCTCTATATCCAACTGAATGCGATGGGTGAGCCTGACTACATCCAGAGCAGCGTAGTGAGCGGTGCTTCCATTCTCTGTTATATGAACAATGTGCCCGGACTTGGCTATGATGCCGGTCACAACTATCAGAGATGGACGCTGGCTTCCTACCCTTCTATCTTTCCCGATTCCGGAAAGAAATACATTTATGTCGCCATTCCTCGTGTCCGTACGGGTGATAATGATATAGCTACTGTGGTGTATCCGAGTCAGCGCATTGATCTTTATGGAAAGGCTATCATTGAGCAGACTAAGGAAGACGGTAGCAAGGAACTGGTTTCTGGTGATCAGATAGGTAATGAGAACTTTTACTATATTTATCTGCAGGGTATTATCTCTGAGGTGAAGACCGATACAGACAACACTCGAAAGCGTGAGTGGGAACAGCATGTAGACTATGGTTCTCTTGCTACGGACGAAGCGATTGCCAGTGGTGGAGAAGGTGCATGGTGGCGGTATAATTCTGTAACCGATACCATCACCTTCCTCAAAACTATCTTGAAGGCTGCATTCGAGGAACTGACCGCAAAGGTGGCAAAGATTACAAAGCTGATTCTGAACGGTAAGGAAGTGACGGGTGTTGCTGATAATACTACCCTGGAAACGAGCAATACTACCGTGGTTACGCCTCAGTATCTCGGTCAGTTCGGCGTGAAGCATTTCCTTGCGAAGGATAAGGACGACACCGCAGAGGGCAAGATAACCTTTATTAAAGGTCTTGTCTCTAAGGGTCTTGCAGATTTGATGATGGGAGCGAAGTTCGGCAACAATGCTATGATTACGCAGCTGGGCGAGGCGGTGCTTAGTGCTATCAAGTCTCTCGATTACGACAATGCGGCTGAACAGGGCTTCTCTGTCGAGAAAGAGAAGAACGGCAAGTATCATGCCTTCGTTACTAATCTTACTATCTGGGGCAAGGCGATATTCCACGAATTAGAGGTACGCAAGCTGTCTTATTCGGGAGGTAACATCTATCTGTCAGGAGCAGGAAGTAAGCTTATCAAGGTTGTACCGGTCAAGAAATTGGTATCTAATGGTGTGACATCTTGGGTAGAAACAACTGAGGATGATGTAGAATGCGTTGGCTGGAAATGCTACCTCTTAGCTGACAACGGAACTACTGCTACAATGAACTACTGGCAGGAGGGCGACCAAGTGCGCTGTCAGACTATTGGTGAGATTGCGGCTGGTGGAGCGTATAGTGATGTAAGCAACAAGAGCTATTGGCGTACTATTCCTGATGGTGGCGTATCTACACAGAATGAGAAGATATATGGCACTATGACGGAGACTTACCTTGACGAAGCTGGTAAGGAGAAGACGAGAGAAGTACAGGTGGAATTGTACGGTGGTCAGTCGTTTGCTTGGATTGTCGTGGGTAAGCATTCCGCAGATTTTGATGGATATACTGAGGATGGTGCTCCTGCTGAGACGAAGGACATTCCTGCCGAGGGTGATACAATCGTGCTGGATGGTAACAGACATCGTAATAAAGTCCAAGAATATGATAAGACCGACAGGCAGAATGTGATTATCCTTGAGACGACTGGCGAATATGCTCCTCGTATCGCTTGTTATGCTAATATCTCTGAGTATAAGCACACTTTCGTTAAAAGCGTGAATGGTGAGAACAAAGAGGTATCTCTGTCGGTATTTGAGACTTCACCTAAAGGTGGAACGAAAATCAACTCCTCACGCTTTGAGTGGATTTCGGACGATGGCAGCACTATCAATATCATTAACTACCGAGGCGATTGGGTAAGCGGAAATAAATATCACAAGAACGACCAAGTAAACCATAACAATGCCGTGTGGGTATGTGTTGCTAATTCGGGGGTTGATGTCAGCGAAGAGCCTTCCGATGGTTCATCTAACTGGAAAAAAGTCCTTTCCGGAGGCAAAGGCGAGAAGGGTGATGATGCAGTGTCGTATAGCGTTCAGTTTTCTATTGTAAACGATACTGTTAATGGGGTTACGTCACAACGATTGTATGTTACGTTTACAAAGTCTGTAGGCTCAAATATCACAAGCGGTACGATTGGAAAAATCGGCTTCTACGGAAGGGCAAAGGTTTATCTTGACGGAGAAGAAAATGGAGTTATGTCAAGTGAACTGAGTCTGGATTACCCGTATATTGATATTGGCGACAAAGGTCACGCTGATACGATTAAGGGTAAGAAAAATCTGTCTGTAGAACTCATTGACGCGAACGGAAAAATTGTTGCTTCCAATACTTTCTTCTTTGCCGAGAAGGGTGACAAGGGAGACAAGGGAGAGAATGCAATTCGTCTCGCCCTAACAAACGAGAACTCTTCCGTCTCATGCGACAAGAATGGTAACCCTATAGGCACTGTGCAAGGTACGCTTGCTATACTCTATGATGGCGCAGTAGCAGCGAATGCAGATAGGGTGACGTATTCCATCGTTTCGCATGACGGGTTGTCCGTCATACCAGAAATCAATGCTGGAGGAGCTATAGATAATATTGAAATACGTGGTGGAAATACTTCTTTGAAGGCTTCAATCAACATCAAGGCAGTCTATGAGAATCAGGCTTATTATGCAACCTATACTATCACTAAGGTACTTGCGGGTAGCGATGGTACACCTGCAATAATCTACTGGATAGAGCCATCAGCTACAGCCATCAAGGTGGATTCGGACGGTAACGCCAATCCATCAACCATCACCTGTAAGCAATACAAACAAGTTGGTGCTGAGAGTCCTGTTGCTGGCGATAAGAAGATATATTACCGCCACAATGCCATGGATTCGACTTTATGGAACGAGTACACGGAGGCTATCAATCCTGCTACCAATGTAGATGCGTACGAGTTTGTTCTTGCAGACAAGACACCTTCTAACAGTTCTGCCATCATTTATGACCGTGAGTCTATTCCTGTCATAAAGGATGGACAAAACGGAAATGACGGATTGAGCGGTAATGGCATCGTCCCTGCTTATATCCGTTCTAAGGATAATCCTACGCCTCCTACATCGACGGATAAAAATAACTTGGATAATGGCTGGTCATTAGCAATACCTTCAGTGGCTGGCATACCTCTTTGGCAATCGAACGGTAAGGAGGTGTTTACTCGTGAGGATAATGGTACGATAAAGAGCAAAATTGAATCTTGGTCGGAGCCGTTTAAGGTGACAGGTGAGAATGGAGAAGATGCTGTGTCTTACACGGTTACCCTTACAAGGGGTAGTAATGGTATAACACAAGGTTTATATGTGGGTGTTACTCGATACATAGGAACGGCATGTACAACTGGTACAATTATCGACTTTGGCATGAGTTGTAAAGCGTACACAGATGGAACTCTTGCAGAAGGTCTTACGGACAGACTACAGACATCGGATAATTACATTGATTTTGCTGCATTCCCTAAAGCGAAATCTTTTACGGTTGAACTTTTCGATAAGAATGGTAACAAGGTAGCAACTGGTAATTATTCATCAGGAGATGATGCTATCTCTATCCTTGTAGAAGATGCTCCGCTCGTTTTTGACACAGATGATAGTGGAACTGTTCCTGCCAGCGTTACGAAGACTGCGAAAGTCAAGGTTATGAAAGGAAACACAAACGTTGCTGATGATTGTACTCAGTTATCATCAAGGGATGATTTGAGTTCAAATTGCATGTGTAATGTAGGAAAGGATGAAGATAATGGGTGTATCAGTGTTTCTGTTCAGGGAAATTGGATTTCAAAGAATGATGTAATTGTTGATGGTGTAAATCAAGGAAAGGTTTCTGCAACATCAGGCTATGCGGTCGCACAATTTGTTTATGCTGGTGTCGTCTATTTTGCGCAAGTTCCTTTTTCTGTCAACGTGGCTAAGTTCACTGGTTCTGTGGTGGCTAACAACAAGAAGTTCGAGACTAAGTTCACAGAAATTTCGAATAGATTTGAAAAAACGCCTACAAATGATGATTTAACGAAAGCAGAAGCAAGAATTACGCAGACTGCAAGAGAAATCTCCCTCTCGGTGAGCGAAAAGTCAGTGGGCAGAAGAAATATGCTTGTGGGAAGTGCGTGCCGAAAATATGGGGACGGATTTGTGTACATGAACGGTGGGTATTATGATGGCTATCCTTTAGAACAGATAGAGAAAAATAGTGGCATTAATGGCGTTAATTGCATCCATTGCCGAACTAAACAGACAGGAACGGGCATATATTACTTGTCTGGTTTTAGATGGCATGGTATTTCGCCACAAGGCAACATCAAGTTGGAGAAGGGGAAGAACTATGTTCTCTCTTTCTATGCCAAGACGCATACACCAAATGACATTTATTTTCATGCGGAAGTTCTATATCAAGGTTCCAAGATAGACACTTCTCGTCCTGCTGGATATGCTGGTCCTACAGGCTATAGCACGTCTTTTTCTGCATCAGAAGCCGATAAGTGGGAATTGTTTACCGTTAAGGTTTCTGTTCCATCTAATGCTCCGTATGAGTATGTAGAGATAAATATCTTCGCACGGGCGAGGAGTTACTCTTTCGTTGGCGGCTATATCTGCAAGCCTATGTTAGAAGAAGGCGAAAATTATAACGGATGGACGTTAAGTGAACAGGATTATGACTATGTGGGCGGTAATTTGCTTGATAACGCAAGGACGCTCGACAAGAGTGGAACGCTGATTACTATTAATGATACTGTCATACAGAATGGATATGGAACGGATTCCGCTTGTATTGAAAACTTAATGCAAGCAAACGCAACTCTTTCCGATTACAAGGAAGTGTTGAGGTGGTCTTTCGGAAGTACGTACCTCGTCAACGGAAATGATTACATTTTCTCTTTCGTTGCCAAGGCAGATGTGGATGATGCAAGAGTAGTTTGTTGCATGTGGAGCGGTGATATAGAAAATTCGTGCAATATATTCACGGAAGGTAATGGTGGAGCTTGGGATTCTAAAGGTGATGGTAATATCGTATTTATACTGTCTCGGCAATGGACGAGATATTGGGTACACTGGAGACCAAAGGATGGCTATGTGACACCTAAGGATGTGATAATCCGTCACACAGGAAACAATAGTACCTCTGCCTCCACCGTCTATGTAACCCAGCCTAAGCTCGAAATTGGCGCAACCATGACGGAATGGACTGAGCGCAAGACTGACTTGGTGGATAAGGCGAGTCTGAAGGCTGCTGGTATAGAGATTACGAGCGAGAAAGTAAAGTTGTACGGAGACCAGATTGAGTTTGCTCAGACTAAATCGGGAACAGCTTTCGCTATGTTCAAGGATGGGATGTTAGACGCCCGTTTGATAAACGCAGCAAAAATCATTGCCGAAAGGTTGGAAACAAGCGGAAACACTGGTCAGAGGGTAGCCATAGAGGATGGTTTGATGCAAATTTTTGGGACTAATGGCGTATGTAATATCAAGTTCGGTGTCAACGACAATGGCGAAGCGATATTGTCTTACTACGACAAGAACGGGAAATGGCTCTATGACCTTGGACCAAACAAGCTTGATGGCAGTCAGATTACGAGTAGTGCGGTGACTATTAAGGAATACGTGAAAGCGACAATCAAACCTGGTACGAATGATTTCTATGACAATGTTACGTATCTTGGCAAGAGAGTTAAGCAAGTAAAGTTCCAATATAGTCAACTTCTCTTTGGTAACAATAGATTCATGAATGAAGATGACGAAATCAAAAAGAACAGTTCGGCTCACATCGGCTATCAACCCTTTGCCAATGAGTCTAACGTGACGAAGTTGTATCGGTATTCTGCACCAAGAATGGGCAACGCTATCGTAAAAGATGATAAGTACGGACTCTCTACAGCGGATTTAGCGAAGAGAGCGGACGGAAAGTATTTTACCTCTATGACTATGGCGAGTGGCGGTTCTCTTGTTAATCTTGCTCCTGTTGGCGTGTATTTTGGGAAGAACGAGGCTGTTAGATACGCGACATATCCGAATGCCAGCGTTGGTTCGACAAACGATAGATTTCCTGCTTTTACCATAGGTGGTTTGGAAATATCTAAAGCTGGTGTCGGGTCTTCGATAGGAGCATATAACGGCTTCTATAGCTACTTAACAGATCGGAAGAGCGTCGTGTAGGGAAAGAGTGTAGATCTCGGTGGTCGCCGTATCATTAAAAAAAAAAAAAA
>USQD01000004.1 GCA_900556795.1 uncultured Prevotella sp.
TTACAAGAAGATAGAGAACTACAAAACGTCTGCAAAAATACTACATATTTTTGACAGAGGCAAGTTTTTAGTGCATTTTTATTTAAAAAAGTTCACATAAATCCCATTATTGGGCAATAATCGAAAATAAAATAGTACCTTTGCATGGTCAAAAAAGAAGAAAACAGATTTTTCACAATGAAGAAAACAAGAGATAATTACACATTCCTGACCGAAGCCCCTGTGCACAAGGTTGTTTTCACGATGGCGATTCCTACCATCATCAGTATGCTGTCTACGAGTATGTACAATCTCGCCGACACTTATTTCGTGGGAAGCATCAACACCCAGAGCGTAGCAGCAGTGGGAGTATCTTTTGCCATGATGGCTGTAATACAGGCGGTAGGTTTTTTCTATGGTCATGGAGCTGGCAATTATATCTCTCGTAAGTTGGGCGCAAAAGAGGAAGAAAATGCCAGAAAGATGGCAGCAACAGGCTTTGTTTTGAGCTTTCTTACAGGTTTGGTCATCGCAATTCTGGGTCAACTGTTTCTTACTCCACTCTGTCTTACCTTGGGTTCTACCCCCACCATCCTTCCCTATACAGAGCGCTATTTAGGCATCATCTTACTGGGTGCTCCTTTCATGACGACCTCGCTGACACTCAACAACATGATGCGTTTTCAGGGCAACACGATGTATGCGATGAAAGGCATCATGTCGGGCGTACTGCTGAATCTGATTCTCGCCCCTTTGCTCATTCTTTATTTTGAACTGGGCATTACGGGTGCAGCCATTGCCACCCTCATCAGCCAATGTTTCGGTTGCAGCATTCTCTTTTGGATGACCCACAAAGGTCAGAATATCCGTATCCATCTGCGTAATTTCACCCCAAGCAAAACCTTTGCCAAAGAGATTATATTTGGCGGAACCCCTTCCCTGTCAAGACAAGGCTTGGGAAGTATCGCCACCTTGGTATTGAATGTGGCAGCGGGAGCTTACGGAGATGCTGCCATTGCCGGCATGAGCATCGTCACCCGCATCTCTTTCTTTACCTATGCTGTGGTAATCGGTTTGGGACAAGGTTTTCAGCCGCTCTGTGGCTTCTGCTATGGTGCCAAACTATACAACCGTGTCAAGGAAGCTTATTATTACTGCATCAAGTGTGGCACCATATTCCTGGCAATCTGTGCCGTGATTGGTTTTATTTTCTCAGAGCCTATCATCGAGCTTTTCCGTGATGACGCAAAGGTAATAGAGGTTGGGGCCATGGCTTTGAAATGGCAGGTTATCAGTTTTCCTCTGGTTGCCACCATCGTACTTACCAACATGCTGATGCAGACCATCCGCAAGCCTATCCGTGCCAATATCGTAGCTGCAGCAAGAAGCGGTTTGTTCTTCATTCCGCTCATCTTTATCCTACCCCATTTCTTCGGTCTGCTAGGTGTAGAAATGTGTCAGGCATGGGCAGACTTCTGCTCCTTTGCTGTAGCTATTCCGATAGCATGGAGTGCATTTAGAGATATGAGAAAGGTGTGAATGCCCATTCTTTGTTCTTTGAAAAAGTCATGGGATTATTAGCAAAAATCATAGCTGTCTTTTGGTTTTCTTGAAAGATTTTTGTAATTTTGCAGGCTGAAAGAAAGAAGAGAAATGGAGAAAGCAATATATAGTATCGGACTTGATGTAGGCTCTACAACAGCCAAAGTTGCCGTTATCGATGGCAAGAAAAACTTGATATACTCAAAATACGAACGCCACAACGCTCGTGTCAACGAACTCGTATCCCATTATTTCGATGAGATAAACCAGTTGATTGGCGATACAAAAGTGAATATCTGCGTTACGGGAAGCGTGGGCATGGCTACGGCAGAACAGCTGCAGGCTGAGTTTGTACAGGAAGTAGTGGCTGCCTCGGTTTATGCCCGTAAGGCTCATCCTGAGGCAAAGGCTCTCATCGATATCGGTGGAGAGGACGCCAAGGTGGTCTTTTTCAAGCCTAATGGAGGAATGGAACTCCGCATGAACGGAAACTGTGCTGGAGGTACTGGTGCATTTATTGACCAGATGAGCGTATTAATGGGAGTAGACAACCAGAAAATGAGCCAGTCGGCTATGAACGCCCAACATGTTTATCCGATGGCAGCCCGCTGTGGTGTCTTCGCCAAGACCGATATCCAGAATCTCATGGCACGTAATCTCCCTGAAGAGGACATTGCAGCCAGTATCTTTCATAGCATCGCAGTACAAACTGTGGTGACGCTTTCTCACGGCATCGACTTCGAGGCTCCTATCCTGCTTTGCGGTGGTCCGCTGACCTTTCTCCCAGCACTCCGCAAAGCATTCTGCGACTATATGCAGCTGTCAGAAAATGATTTCATCGTATCAGAAAATAGCAATCTGATTCCTGCGCTGGGATGCGCCTACCGTAATTCTCCCACAGATTCCGCAGATTCTACAGATGCTTCTGATTCTGACGGAATCCAGCTTTCCATACTCAGAAAGCGCTTACATCAGGAAATAAAGGTTGAGTGGAACAGTAGCTTGGAACCTTTGTTTAAAAACGAAATGGAGCACGATAAATGGCTCCAGTCAAAAGCAAGATTCGCTACCGAAACCCATCCTCTGGCAAAAGGTAAGCAGCAGGTGGTTATCGGTATTGATTCCGGCTCCACTACGACCAAGATTGTGGCAGTTAGAATGGGAAGCAATACGGATACAGATGCGAAATCTGCCCAAAAGGACAAGGGCGATATTGTCTTTACAAACTATCGTCTGAACCTAGGTAACCCTATTAAGGCTGTAGCCGATGGTCTGAACGCCCTGAAGCAGGAAGCAGAACATAGAGGGGCTGAACTGGAAATCGTAGGCTCTTGTTCTACCGGCTATGGCGAGGAACTGATTAAGGCTGCATTCGGACTTGACAGCGGCATTATCGAAACCATGGCACACGAACGAGCAGCTGCATCACTCATGCCTGACGTCAGTTTCATCCTTGATATTGGCGGACAGGACATGAAGGCTATCTTCGTAGAAAAAGGTGCTGTAGTTAGAATGGAACTCAACGAGGCATGCTCTTCCGGTTGCGGAACCTTCATACAGACTTTTGCCAATAACATGGGATATTCTGTAGGTGATTTCGCCAAACTTGCCTGCCAGTCTAAAGCTCCTTGCGACCTGGGTACCCGCTGTACGGTCTTCATGAATTCCAAGGTAAAGCAGGTGCTCAGAGAGGGGGCTTCGGTGGCTGACATTTCTGCCGGAATCTCTTATTCGGTTATCAAGAACTGTCTTTATAAAGTACTGAAACTCCATGGTAACGAGAACCTTGGAGGAAAAATCGTTGTACAGGGTGGCACCATGAGAAACGATGCTGTAGTAAGAGCTTTCGAATTGCTGACCCACACAGAGGTGGCGCGAAGTAACATGCCGGAATTGATGGGTGCCTACGGCTGTGCCCTGCATGCTGCAACAGATTACCTATCAAAAGATTCGCAAGATGGTCTATCGGAGGATTCTGCTCAATTACCATCTTCATCCAATAAGAATGCCCGCAGCATCGACAACCTTTTGAATCTCGCTCATTACGAGACCAAACAGTTGCAATGTAAAGGCTGTGAGAACCATTGCTATGTTTCTCGCTACACCTTCACTGGAGGCAACAAGTTTTATTCGGGAAACAAGTGTGAACGAGTATTTAACAACAAGGGAGCAAACGAGATAAAAGGCAATAACATTTACGACTATAAATATCGCTTACTATTTGACAGTAGGGATGTTAAATACGTTAATGCAACAAAACGCCACATCAAAGTTGGCATTCCCCGCATTCTCAACATGTATGAGGATTTTCCGTTCTGGAATGCCCTGCTTCATGCAGCAGGTTTCGATGTCATTCTCTCTTCTGATTCAACCTTCAGCCAGTATGAAGGAGCCTTGAATACAGTTATGAGCGACAACATCTGCTTCCCAGCCAAGTTGGCTCACAGTCATCTCAAAGAGCTTAATGAGAACCCGGAGGTAGACCGCATTCTGATGCCATACGTAGTATATGAGCATAATGACGACCCAAAGAATACGCTGAACAGTTTCAACTGTCCTGTTGTTTCGGGCTATAGCGATGTCATCAAATCGGTAATTGATCTGAAGAAACCGATAGATTCACCTGTCATCAACTTTGCACAACCGAAGGCTTTGGAAAAGCAAATTGTAGATTATCTCAAAAAGTTGGGAATAAACAAAAAGACTGCCCAAAAAGCCTTGAGAGAAGCTCTTTATGCACAAGCCACCTACTCGGCAGAAATCAAGAGGAAGGCATGGGAGATACTCAACCAGAACGAGGTAAAGCCCCGTCTTACCATTCTCCTAGCGGGTCGTCCTTATCATACCGACCCACTGATTCAGCACAAGTTGAGCGAGATGATTGCGAACCTAGGAGTCAACGTAATTAGCGAAGACATCGCCAGAGGCTCATCAGACAACAACGATGCATACAACAGCCAGCCAGAGACTTATCTCGTCAAGCAATGGGCGTATATGAACCGTATCATGAAGGCTGCACAATGGGCATCCGAACAGGGCAACAATGTACATTTCGTACAGATGACTAGCTTCGGTTGCGGACCGGACAGCTTTATCCAGGACGAGATTCGTGACATCATGAAGCGCCACAACAAGCCTTTCACGCTCTTGAAGATAGATGATGTCAGCAATATTGGTTCGCTGAAGCTTCGTGTCCGCTCGCTGATAGAAAGTCTTAAAGTTCAAAGTACAAATCATAAAGTTCAAAATTCAAAGTTCAAAGTTCAAAGTCTCAAACAGACCAAGGTTTTCACCAAGCAGGATGTGCATCGCAAGATTCTCGCTCCGTTCATGACCGAGTATCTCACTCCTATCATTCCTCCTATCCTGAAGCTGATAGGTTATGATGTAGAAGTTTTGCCTATGAGCGATGAAGCTAGTGCTGAAATTGGCTTGAGATTCGCCAACAACGAGGTTTGCTACCCTGCCACACTCATCGTCGGAGACATCATTAAAGCTTTGAAATCAGGCAAATACGACCTCAAGAATACGGCTGTAGTAATGAGCCAGACGGGTGGACAATGTCGTGCAACCAACTATGCAGGCCTCATCAAACGGGCGATGATTTCCAACGGTTTCCAGGATGTACCATTACTCACACTAGGCGTGACAGCCTCGACAGGCGAAGCTTCCGGTTCTACGGATGATAAGCAAGACTATAATGAGCAGGATGGCTTCAACGTGCCTTGGCTAAAATACAGCCAGATTATCGTTACCGCCATTTTCTATGGCGATGCAATCAACGAAATGTACAACGCCTGCATTGCAAGAGAACGAAAACCTGGAATTGCCAAGGAGCTACGGGATAAGTACATACGTCTTATTGATGAACCTATTGCGCGAAACTCAGCAAAAGGTCTCATCAAGCTCCTGGAACAGGCTGCAGAGGAATTCAACCAGATGACGCTCGACAAGAACGTATCCAAAGTGGGTATCGTAGGCGAAATCTTCTTGAAATTCAATCCTTTTGCCCATCAATACCTAGAGCGATACATCATCTCTAAGGGCATCGAGGTTGTACCACCACTACTCGCTCCATTCTTCCTACAGGAATTCGTGAATGTAGAGATACAGAAGCACATGCGACTAAGCTGTACAAAGATACCCGACTTCATCATCAAGGGCGCTTATCAGACCTTGATAGGCAGAAGATTACGCCAGGTGAACAAGGCTGCTAGCAAGTTCCGCTACTTCCGTCCATTCACTAACATTTATGATGATGCGAAGGATGTGCAAGGGTTGGTTTCTCTTGCAGCCCAGTTTGGAGAAGGCTGGCTCCTGCCTGCCGACATTGTAGGTTATATCCGAGACGGAGTGAACAACATCATCTCGCTCCAGCCTTTTGGCTGCATTGCTAACCACGTAATTTCCAAAGGAATAGAAAAGCGGTTACATGAGCGTTTCCCTCAGCTGAACCTCGTATCCCTCGATTTCGATTCGGGAGTTTCAGAAGTAAATGTCACCAACCGATTACTGCTCTTTTTAGACAGTATCACAGAATAGAAGCCGAAAAAGCAGATTCGCCCAAAAGCAGAATCTGCTTTTTCTGTTTCTTTTATTCTACAAAAAAGCAAAAAACAGCCATCATTTTTTTGCAATTCAAGAAATAAATCGTATCTTTGCACTCGAATTTTATTGATACATTAAGAATAATGAGTAAAGATACATTAACTCATCAGCTGACAGAGACCATCGACGAACTTTCTTGCGCCGATTCTTTAAGAGGTCTCTTCCATCAGCACAGAGACGGAAATCCACTTCCTTCGGGCAAGGCGCTCGAAGATATTATCAATCTGTCTCGTTCCATACTCTTTCCAGGATATTTCGGTAATTCTTCCGTAAATATCTCTACTATCAAATATCATATTGGAGTAAGAGTAGAGAAACTCTACGAAATGCTTGCAGAACAGATTCTAGCAGGACTTTGCTTCGCCAATGATTGCGAAACCGAGACACAGGCAGAACTGCAGCATCAGCGTGCCAAGGCTGGCGTCATCGCAGCCAAAGCCATCATGGAGTTTCCAAGACTTCGTAAAATTCTCGCCACCGACGTGGAAGCTGCCTATAATGGAGATCCTGCGGCAATGAGCCACGGAGAAATCATCTCCTGCTATCCTGTCATCAAGGCGATAACCAACTATCGTATCGCTCATGTTCTTCACCTGCTCGGTGTGCCACTCATCCCCCGTATGATGACCGAGCTGGCACATTCAGAGACCGGTATCGATATCAATCCAGAGGCTACCATCGGCCACCACTTTACCATCGACCATGGAACGGGTGTAGTAATCGGAGCCACCTGTATCATCGGCAACAACGTGAAACTCTATCAGGGAGTAACCCTAGGAGCCAAGAGTTTTCCACTCGATAAGGACGGCAACCCTATCAAGGGAATTCCTCGCCACCCTATTCTGGAAGATGATGTCATCGTCTATGCCAATGCAACAATCCTCGGTCGCATCACCATCGGAAAGGGCTGCGTAGTAGGAGCCAACGTATGGGTAACCAAGGATATGCAACCCAAAACAAAGAAATATAGAAAAGAAAAACAAAGTTTATTAGATATAGAATTCAATAATGGAACAGGAATTTGAACTCATTGCCAAGACCTTCATGGGTCTGGAGCCCGTCTTGGCTGAGGAGCTCACCCAGTTGGGTGCCAACAATGTACAGATAGGTCGCCGTATGGTATCTTTCACTGGCGACAAGGAAATGATGTATCGTGCCAACTTCCAGTTGCACACAGCCATCCGTATCTTAAAGCCTATCAAGCACTTCAAGGCTCGTTCTGCCGAAGAAGTGTATGATCAGATTCAGAAGATCAAGTGGGATGACATCTTGGACGTGAAGAAGACTTTCTCTGTAGACTCAGTAGTTTACTCAGAGGAATTCCGCAACTCACGCTTCGTAACTTACAAGGTAAAAGATGCCATCGTAGATTGGTTCCGCGAGAAACAGGGAACACGCCCTAACATCAGCGTATCCAACCCAGACATCCGTCTTAACATCCATATCGCAGAGGATAATGCAACCTTGAGTCTCGACTCAAGTGGTGAGAGCTTGCACCGCCGTGGCTATCGTCAGGAACAGGTTGAAGCACCATTGAACGAGGTTCTGGCTGCAGGTATGATCCTGATGACCGGCTGGAAGGGCGAATGCGACTTCATCGATCCTATGTGTGGTTCTGGCACCATCGCTATCGAAGCAGCACTTATTGCCCGCAACATCTCTCCAGGTGTATTCCGCAAGGAGTTTGCCTTCGAGAAGTGGAACGATTTCGATCAGGAACTTTTCGATATGATTTACAACGATGACTCTCAGGAACGCGAGTTTGAGCACCACATCTACGGTTATGATGTAGATATGAAGGCTGTGAACACTGCCAACCTCAACGTGCGTGCAGCCGGACTGAGCAAGGATATCACCATCGCACAGCAGGACTTCAAGAACTTCACTCAGCCAGCAGAGAAGAGCATCATCGTGATGAACCCTCCATACGGTGAGCGTATCTCTACCCCTAACCTCTTAAATACCTACAAGATGATTGGCGAGCGCTTCAAGAAGGCTTTCGCAGGCAACGAGGCTTGGGTATTGAGTTACCGCGAGGAATGCTTTGAGCAGATTGGTCTGAAGCCATCTATCAAGATTCCTGTATACAACGGAAGTTTGGAATGCGAATTCCGCAAGTACGTGATGTTCGACGGTAAGATGAAGGAATTCCGCTCTGAAGGCGGTATTGTCAAGACCGAAGCCGAGAAGCGCGAAATGGCTCAGAAGCATCGTTTCAAGAAAGAGCGCGAGTTTAAGAAGCGCGTAAGCGAGGAGACAGAAAACGAGGATGCAGACATCCGCAGTTTCCAGTTCCATAGCCATCGCCTGGAAGACTTCGAAAAGCGCCGCAATGAGATTCGCCGTGGCGGACGAAGCCACGATGATGATGACCGCAAGGGCGGACGCAGCTTCGGCGGAAAGCGTGGCGACAAGCGTGGCGGATTCAAGGGAGACCGTCGCGGTGGTCGTGATTTCGGAGGAAAGCGTGGTGGCAAGCCTAGCTTCAACACCGACTTCGATGATGAGGATTAAAAACTACGCATCAAACTATACAAGACCTTGACGTGGCATTCTGCCACATCAAGGTTTTTATTCATTCAATCAACAAACAAAATAACAATGAATCTAAAGAATTCAATTTATAAATTATCTTTTGCAGCAATGATTTCCATGATGGCAATGAATGCAACCGAGATACAGGCTCAGGGCGTGGTTCCTGCACAGAAGGGTGAAAAGACCTTCACCTTGGAGGATTTGAACTTCGGCGGCAACAACTATCGCAACATGGTGGCAAAGAACCGCTGGTGTACCTGGTGGGGAAATGAACTCATCCGCCAGGACGTGGAGGCTTGCTATCTCGTGAACAAGGCTACGGGCAAGGAGACCAAACTCTTCGGCATCAACGATATCAACCAGTGGATCGCTCCTACCAAGGACATCAAGGTAAGAGCTCTCTACAACGCTCAATTCCCTTTTGCAGGCAAGAGCATCGTAATGGTAAGCAATGGCAGCAAGACCTATACCATCGACTTCAAGAAGCATAAGTTACTGAGCGAGATGGAGTTTGCTGACGGCGAAAACCTCCTCGAGGCGAACGCCCAGCAGAATGCATTCGCCTATATGAAGGGAAGCAACCTCTATGTGCGCACCTTCAACGTAGCCAACAATGCCATGACAAGAGAGAAGAAGTCTCACGATTTCCAGATTTCTACAGACGGTAGCCGCTCTATCGTATATGGTCAGAGTGTTCACCGCGATGAGTTCGGCATCAGCAAGGGTACCTTCTGGAGCCCTAACGGCGAACTGCTCGCCTTCTACCGCATGGACCAGAGCATGGTAACAGATTATCCGCAGGTGGATATCCCGGAGATTGATTACTTCAATCATCCTGAGACAGAGACCTGCTGCGCCAAGCCTGCACCAGACAAGTATCCGATGACAGGCGAGACATCACACAAGGTAACCGTAGGCGTGTTCGACTGCATGACCGGCAAGACCGTCTATCTGAAGGCTGGCGATCCAACCGACCGCTACTTCACCAACATCGCATGGAGTCCGGACAGCAAGACCATCTATATGTTCGAACTGAACCGCGACCAGAACGACTGTCGCCTTACTGCCTACAGTGCAGAGACTGGCGAGAAGACAGGTGAACTCTATCGCGAGACCGATGAGAAGTATGTAGAGCCTTGCCACCCAATCCAGTTCCTGCCTTGGGACAACAACAGCTTCATCATGCAGAGCCGCAAGGATGGCTACAACCACCTTTATCTCTGCACCCTGGGCAAACACGGCAGCCGTATGGCAAGCAACACGGAATCGCTCGAAATCAAACAGTTGACTTCCGGTAAATGGGAGGTGATGGAAGTGCTCGGCTTCAACGCCAAGCGCAAGAGCATCATCATCGCATCCAACGAGTGCTCTCCTATCCAACGTAACATCTTCGTGGTGGATACCAAGACCGGCAAGCGCACCATGATGGACGACTGCGGCAAGGGATGGCACAACGCTACCCTGAGCGAGAACGGTCAGTTTATCTATGACAACTACTCTACTCCAACCGTGCCTCGCAAGATTGCCATCGTGAACACCGAGAACGGCAAGCGTGCCGCTTACTTTACAGCCGAGAACCCTTGGAAGGGGTACAATGTACCAGAATATAGCTGTGGCTCCATCAAGGCTAACGATGGAGAGACCGACCTCTACTGGAGAATGGTGAAGCCAGTGAACTTCGACCCCAACAAGAAGTATCCTACTATTATATATGTATATGGCGGTCCTCACGCCCACAACGTGGATGCCCGCTGGAACTACTCTAGCCGTGGCTGGGAAACCTACATGGCAGAAAAGGGCTATCTTCTCTTCATCCTCGACAACCGTGGCAGCGAGAACCGTGGCAAGGCTTTCGAGCAGGCAACCTTCCGCCAGCTGGGTCAGGTGGAGATGAAGGACCAGATGAAGGGTGTAGAGTATCTGAAGACCCTGCCATACGTAGATGCCGACAAGATTGGTGTTCACGGTTGGAGCTTCGGAGGATTCATGACCATCTCATTGATGACCAACTATCCTGACGTATTCAAGGTAGGCGTAGCAGGCGGTCCGGTAATCGACTGGCACTGGTACGAGGTGATGTATGGCGAGCGCTATATGGACACCCCACAGACCAACCCAGAGGGTTACAAGAAGACATCCCTGCTCTATCAGGCTAAGAACCTGAAGGGTAAGCTGCAGATTATCCAGGGCTTGAACGATGTAACTGTAGTGCCACAGCATTGCCTCACCTTCCTGAAGGCATGTATCGCAGCAGGTACACAGCCAGATTTCTTTGTATACCCAGGCGAACCTCATAACATGAGAGGTCACCAAAGCACTCACTTGCATGAGCGCATCAGCAATTACTTCTTCGACTATTTGAAGTAAAACTTGCAAAAAAATATATTTTATGTAAATATTTTGCCTAATTCATAGGATTTTAGTAACTTTGCAGCAAAATGGAGAAATTAAGTATCCTAAGGTAAAATATCACAGGAACTATTAAACGTACAACGATGAAAATATTATTGTTAGGAGGCGGTGGACGCGAGCACGCCTTAGCTTGGAAAATCGCTCAGAGCGAAAAGTGTGAGAAACTTTTTATCGCTCCAGGTAATGCCGGTACTCAGAATGTCGGCGAGAACGTGAATATCAAGGCTGACGACTTCGAGGCTCTGAAGAACTTCGCTGTCGAGAACGGTGTTGATATGGTTGTTGTTGGTCCTGAAGACCCATTGGTAAAGGGTGTTTATGACGACTTCAAAACCGATCCTCGCACCAAGAACATTCCTGTAATCGGTCCTTCAAAGGCTGGTGCTGTATTGGAAGGCAGCAAGGACTTCGCCAAGAAGTTTATGAAGCGCCACAACATTCCTACAGCTCAATACGAGACTTTCGATGGCGAGCATGTAGAGGAAGGTCTTAAATTCCTGGAAACCTTGAAGGCTCCATACGTATTGAAGGCTGACGGTTTGTGCGCAGGTAAGGGTGTTCTCATCCTCCCTACCTTGGAAGAGGCGAAGAAGGAGTTCAAGGAGATGCTGGGCGGTATGTTCGGCAATGCTTCTGCACGTGTGGTTATCGAGGAATTCCTGAGCGGCATCGAATGCTCTGTCTTTGTTCTCACAGATGGCAAGAACTATAAGATTTTGCCTGAGGCTAAGGACTACAAGCGTATTGGTGAGCATGATACCGGTTTGAATACTGGTGGTATGGGTAGCGTTACCCCAGTACCTTTTGCTACCAAGGAATGGATGCAGAAGGTAGACGAGCGCATCATCCGTCCTACAGTAGAGGGACTTGCAGAAGAGAACATCGACTACAAGGGCTTCATCTTCTTCGGACTGATCAACGTTGAGGGCGAACCAATGGTCATCGAGTACAACTGCCGTATGGGCGACCCAGAGACAGAAAGTGTCATGCTCCGATTGAAGAGCGACATCGTAGACCTCTTCGAAGGTGTTGCTGCTGGCGACCTTGACAAGCGAACCATCGAGTTTGATGAGCGTTCTGCAGTCTGCGTCATGCTCGTGAGCGGCGGTTATCCAGAGGCTTACAAGAAGGGCTATCCTATCGAAGGTATCGACAAGGTTGAAGGTTCTGTAGTATTCCACTCCGGTACAACGATGAAGGATGGACAGGTAGTAACCAACGGTGGTCGTGTCATCTGCGTAAGCAGCTACGGTAAAGACAAGGAAGAAGCCTTGAAGAAGAGCTTTGCCGAGGCCCAGAAGATTCAGTTCACCGACAAGTACTTCCGTTCTGACATCGGACAGGACCTTTAATTGTACATTATTAATTGACATTGATGTTAAGAAAAAAAACTTTTCAAAATAAAGTAGCACCTAGTCGCTACGCACTACCAATCACTGCAACCCTTGCCACTATGGTTTGGGTTGCAGTAGGTTTTATAGAGGGTAACATTTGGCTTAATTTTGCTTTTACCATCATATCTACATTACTGATGGTAGAACTCAACAACCACAACTCTCTGATGCGTACCTACAGCCGAATGGTTTCGTGCAGTTTTCTGGTACTAGTCACCATGACTTGTCTACCAACCCCATCTTATAAAGCCAATATCGTGTCGATGTGTTTCATCGCCTTCTATCTCATTATATGGAATAGCTATCAGGATAAACGGTCGGCAGGATGGACTTTCTATGCCTTTACCTGTATCGGACTCGCTTCGATGGTATTCATACAGATAGGTTATTTCTTACCGATATTATGGCTGATGATGAGGGTATTCACCAATTCCTTCAGTATCAGAAACTTATTTTCCTCATTCATCGGAATCATCCTGCCTTACTGGTTCTCGGCAGGATACTACGCCTATACCAACAACATCGATGGACTTGTCAGCCATTTTACAGAATTCATCAACTTTCATGAGTTGTTTGATTATTCAAGGGTAACCGACCATGAAGTCGTCAACCTGATATTCATCACCATTCTGGGCATTATCGGTTCTATCCACTTCCTGCACACAGCATACGCAGACAAGATTCGTACGAGAATGATATACGAGTCGTTCACCATGGTGAACTTCGTGAGCCTCGCCTTCATCATCCTGCAGCCTCAGCACATCAAGGAGTTAGGCAGCATCATGATAGTAAACACGGCACCACTCATCGCTCACTTCATCACCTATACCAAGGGAAAAATAACCAATATCATGTTTATCACGATGCTCGTGATAACTGTCTTGATATTATTATACAATATATTCATTCCTGAAACTGTATTATTACAGGCTGTTCAAGGATTAAATTAAGTGTTCACGGATAAAGTTTGATGTGTTGAAACGCTGCATCAGACCAATTAAATGACGAATTGACAATGAGTTGGATTATCAGTTTCTTAATCGACTGGGGCTATTGGGGCATGCTTGCCGCAGCTTTTCTGGCAGGTTCTTTCTTCCCATTCAGCAGCGAGGCTGTAATGGCAGGCTTGCAGGCAGCCGGACTAGAGCCTCTCCCCCTCGTTATCTACGGCAGCATCGGCAATGTGCTTGGTTCCATGTTCAACTACGGTGTGGGCAGAATGGGTAAGATGGAATGGATAGAAAAATATCTGCACGTGAAGAAAGAAAGCTTGGATAAGGCTGAGCGTTTCATGGCAGGCAGAGGCGCCTGGATGGGCTTCTTCGCCTTTCTCCCACTATTGGGAAGTGCCATCACCATCGTTTTAGGCTTGACAAGAGCCAATATTCCGATTTCGATACTCAGTATCACCATCGGAAAAGTACTAAGATATGTTTTATTGGTCTATGGACTGAGTTTTATCGTTTAATTATGAAGAGATTTTTATACCTTATTATAATATGCGCCCTAATGGTTGGCTGCAAAAGCAACCAGCAAAAGGCTGGCATGGCTGAAAGTAATGCCAAGCCTACTGTAACCGTTACCATCCCTCCCTACCAATATTTCGTAGAGAAAATTGCCGGAGACAAGGTAGATGTCAACGTAATGGTATCGAATGGTAACAACCCTGAAACATACGAGCCAAACGCCCAGCAGATGATGGAACTCTCCAATAGTGCACTCTATCTGAAAGTGGGCAGCATCGGCTTCGAGCAGACTTGGATGAAGAAACTGCAGGACAATGCTCCTGACATGAAGATGATTGATACCTCTGTGGGCATTACGCCAGCCAAGACACCTGGCGGCAATATAGACCCACATGTATGGATGAGTTGCAAAAACGCCCGCATCATCTCCAGCAACATCTTTAAGGCACTCTGTCAACTGGAACCGGAAAACAAGACTTTCTTCCAAAAAAACTATCAGCAGTTGCTCAGCAGCATCGACAGGCAGGACAGCATCATCAGAAAGAGTTTCAAGGATAATCCGGAGATGGTTCGCAAGTTCGTCATCTATCACCCTATCCTCACCTACTTCGCACGTGATTACCAATTGGAGCAGCTTGCCATCGAGGAAGAAGGCAGGGAGCCAAGCGCCGCCCAGCTGAAGAGTCTCATCGAGAGAGCCAGAAAGCAAAAAATCAGATACTGTCTCATACAGGCTGAATTTGCCAACCGCAACACCACGACATTCATCAAGGAAAGCCAAACCAAGGCGATGGATATCAACCCATTGCAGGCAGATTGGGCCAATGCGATGAAAGAAGTATCTCTGGCGGTACAGGGCAAAAAGATTGTTGCAGGGAAGTAAGCTCCACACGCCCTGTAAGGGCAGAAGCTCCTAGCCCAGGGCATCGCCCTGGGTATAATAGCAGTTAACAAGGCGCCCTGTAAGGGCAAAAGCTTTGTTAGAACGATAACTAATCATAAAGTTCAATGTTCAAAGTTCAAAGTTCAAAGTTAATAGAGATTGAGCACCTGTCAGCTGGTTATGACGGCAAACAGGTGCTCCACGACATCAATCTCACCATCTATCAAGACGATTATCTTGGTATCATCGGTCCCAACGGTGGTGGCAAGACCACCCTCATGCGCCTCATCCTGGGACTGATGAAGCCAACTGAAGGAAGAATCAGATATTATAAAGATGGACAGGAAGTCAAGGAAATCAGAATGGGTTATCTTCCCCAATACAACTCTCTCGACAAGCAATTCCCAATCTCCGTCTATGAAGTGGTACTATCAGGTCTCAGCAAGAGTCTCTTTTCGAGATATACGAAAACGCAGCATCAGCAGGTGCTCAATTGTCTCGAACGTATGCAATTGATGGAATTCAAGGACCGCCACATCGCAGCCCTTAGCGGTGGACAGCTGCAGCGAGTTCTCCTCGCCCGGGCTATTGTCTCAAAGCCGGATGTAGTAATCCTCGATGAGCCAAATACCTATATCGACCGCAGATTTCAAAAGCAGATGTACGAGATGCTGGAGCAGATCAACAAGGAATGCGCCATCATCATCGTGAGCCACGACATTGCCGAAGTGCTTAATAATGTGAAGCACATCGCCTGTGTGAACCATCATCTGCATTATCACGATACAGCAGATATGCCTAGAGAAAAACTGGAAGAACATTTTCTAAATGTTTAGGTAGATAATATAATAATGCCTAAAAAACAAGAACAAACTTCAAGATTATCTCATCTTTTTAGTATCTTTGCAACGATTTATACACTTTAACAAAGAAATATAATACATTAAAGTTTAAACAATAATGAAACAGTACAAATTGGTGGACAATATCTTTGGATGGGTCGCATTCATCATTGCGGCTTTCGTTTATTGTTCCACGATTGAGCCGACAGCCAGTTTCTGGGACTGTCCTGAGTTTATTACAACTGCCTACAAGCAGGAAATCGGTCACCCACCAGGGGCACCATTCTTCATGCTTTTAGGCAATTTCTTCACACACTTCGCCAGCGACACCACACAGGTGGCTAAGATGGTGAACACGATGAGCGCACTCCTCAGTGCCGTCTGCATCATGTTCCTCTTCTGGACCATCACCCATTTGGCTCGCAAGCTTATCATCGGTGACTGGAAGGAAATGACCACCAGCAAGATGATTGCCATCGAGGCATCAGGTATGGTGGGCGCACTCATCTACACCTTCAGCGATACCTTCTGGTTCTCGGCTGTAGAGGGTGAGGTATATGCCTTCTCTTCTGCCTTTACCGCTGTGGTATTCTGGTTGATTCTGAAGTGGGAAGACCATGCCGATGAACCTCATAGCGACCGCTGGCTCGTACTCATCGCTTATATGACAGGTCTGAGTATCGGTGTGCACTTGCTTAACCTGCTCTGCATCCCAGCCATCGTATTGGTTTATTACTACAAGAAGGTGCCTCATGCCAACCTGAAGGGCTCGCTCCTGGCGTTGTTCCTCTCCTTCCTGGTAGTAGTTGCCGTATTGTATGGTGTGGTTCCAGGTATCATCAACGTAGGCGGATGGTTTGAGCTGTTCTTCGTCAACGTGCTCGGTTGTCCATTCAATACCGGTGAAATCGTATATATCATCTGCCTCGTAGCCTCTGTTATCTGGGGTATCTACGAGACATACAATGCCTCAGAAAAGAACGAGAAGAAGCAGAACATCGCCTTTGTTCTCGGTTTCGGCATGCTCGGTATTCCTTTCTATGGATATGGCTGGACCGCTGTTATCTGTGGCATCATCGTATTGGCAGCCCTCTGGTTCGCCTTGAACTACAAGCGCAAGAAGGAAATCACAACAGGTGTTGACGAGGTAACAGGCATCACAAAGAAGAAGATGCAGGTATTGCCTCTCATCTCTGCCCGCATTAAGAATACAGCATTGCTCTGCATGCTGATGCTGATGATTGGTTACTCAAGCTATGCGCTCATCGTAATCCGTTCATCTGCCAACCCTCCTATGGACCAGAACTCTCCTGAGGATATCTTTACCTTGGGTAGTTACTTGAGCCGTGACCAGTATGGCGACCGTCCTTTGTTCTATGGTCAGGCTTATACCTCTCAGGTAGCTCTTGAGGTAGATGGCAACATGTGCAAGCCTGTCATGAAGGAAGGTGCACCGGTTTACCAGCGCAAGGAGAAGGCTTCAGCAGATGAGAAGGACTCCTACTTTGTAGTAAGTCATAAGAACAAGTACGTCTATGCACAGAATATGCTCTTCCCTCGTATGTACAGTTCGGCTCATGCCTCAGCATACGAAGACTGGATGGGTGGCGTAGAAGGTTCCCAGGTACCTTACGACCGTTGCGGTGAAAGCATCATGGTGAAGGTTCCTTCACAGATTGACAACATCCGCTTCTTCCTCTCATATCAGTGCAACTTCATGTACTGGCGCTACTTCATGTGGAACTTTGCCGGACGTCAGAACGACATTCAGGGCAATGGCGAACCAGAACATGGTAACTGGATTTCCGGTTTCTCATTCATTGATGATGCCCTCTATGGCGACCAGAGCAAATTGCCAGACGACCTGAAGGCGAACAAGGGACACAACGTGTTCTACTGCATGCCACTGATTCTCGGTCTCATCGGACTCTTCTGGCAGGCTTGGTATACCCGCAAACGCAAGGTAATGAAGAACGGTGTAGAGACAGAGGAGACTCTTCCTATCGGTATCCAGCAGTTCTGGGTGGTATTCTTCCTGTTCTTCATGACAGGTCTTGCCATCGTCATCTACTTGAACCAGACTCCTATGCAGCCACGTGAGCGTGACTATGCTTATGCCGGTTCATTCTATGCATACGCTATCTGGTGTGGTCTTGGCGTCCTCGCCATCATCGACCTTCTGAAACAGAAGATGAAACTCAGCGGAACAGCCGTTTCTGCTATCGTAGCAGTCATCACACTTCTCGTCCCAATCCAGATGGCTTCACAGACTTGGGATGATCATGACCGCTCTAACCGCTATACCTGCCGTGACTTTGGTCAGAATTATCTGATGTCACTCCAGGAGAAGAGCAACCCTATCATCTTCACCAATGGTGATAACGATACCTTCCCACTCTGGTACAATCAGGAAGTAGAAGGCGTAGGAACAGATGCCCGCGTTTGTAACCTGAGTTACCTGCAGACTGACTGGTATATCGACCAGATGATGCGTCCTGCATACAACTCACCTTCTGTGCCAATCACCTGGCCACGTCTCGACTTCTGTTCAGGTACCAACGAATATGTATCGGTAGAGCCGGAAGCAAAGAAGCAGATTCTTGAATTCTACAAGCAAGATCCGGAGAATGCCAAGAAGCAGTTTGGCGATGAGCCTTTCGAGCTGAAGAACATTCTGAAGAACTGGGTACGCAGCAAGAACCCTGATATGCACTTCATCCCAACCGATACTCTCTATGTCACTATCGACAAGGAGGCAGTAAAGAAGAGCGGCATGATGATGGCATCAGATTCTATTCCTGACAAGATGGTCATCTCGCTTGCCGGCAAGAGCGCACTCTACAAGAACGACCTCATGATGCTCGAAATGCTGGCACAGTGCAACTGGACACGTCCTCTCTACGTAGCACTCACCGTGGGTGAAGACAATTACATGAACCTTGGCGAGAACTTCGTACAGGAAGGTCTTGTAAACCGCATCACTCCATTCACAACGATTGTTCCGGGTGCAAAGCGCTTCGATACAGAGAAGACCTATCATATGATCATGACCCGATTCAAGTTCGGTAACCTCAAGCAGAAGGGTCTCTATATCGACGAGACTATCATGCGCATGTGTTATACTCACCGTCGCCTGCTTGCTCAGACTGCTCTCCAGCTCATCGCTGAAGGCAAGAAGCAGAAGGCTATCAACATCTTGAAGAAGGCTGATGTAGAGATTCCGGCATACAACGTAACACTCGATTACATGAGTGGTGGTCTGGATATGGCTCGCGGCTGGTTGATGACCGGTCAGAAAGCCAAGGGTAAGGAATACGTTGAAGCAGTTTGGAAGAACGCTTCACAGTATCTCAACTATTACCTCTCATTGCCTAACGACAAATTCCTCATGAGTCAGAACGACTGCATCCGTCAGATTATGATTATGCAGAACATCTGCGATGTAGCAGGAATGGTAAGTCCTCAGTTGGAACAGAAGTATCAGAAGCAGCTCAACAACCTCTATACCCTGTACCACGGCAGAGGCGGCAAAATGCCAGAAGGCAATCAGTAAATATCAGAAAGTTTGATGTAGCGATGGCTACATCAAACTTTTCATTATTCATAACAATCAATTTTTCCCATGTTCATAGAGCAACCAGCCAAATGGCTTAGATGGTTATATCCAAAGGCTATCTGGAGAATGGATAAGAATGACCACTCGGTATATCTCACATTCGATGACGGTCCCATTCCAGAATCCACTCCATTCATTCTGGAAACCCTGAGAAAATATAACATCAAGGCAACCTTCTTTATGGTGGGCGAGAATGTATTGCGCAACCACGACCTCTACAACCAGATTGTGGCAGAGGGACATCAGGTAGGCAACCATACATTCAACCACATCGGTGCCTTCAAGCATCGTGTCATCTCATACGTTCTCAATACCAACAAAGCGAATGAGTTGATTCATGCCCATCTCTTCCGTCCACCCCATGGATGGATGAGAGCCAGCGAATACTGGTGGCTGCATCGTACCTATAAAGTAATTATGTGGGACCTGGTTACCCGCGACTATTCTAAATGGATGACGGCAGAAGACGTGGTAAACAACGTGAAGAAGTATGCCCGCAACGGCAGCATCATCACCTTCCACGACTCATTGAAGAGCATCGACAAACTGAAGACAGCTCTTCCACAATCCATCGAATGGCTCATGGAACAGGGTTATGAATTTAAGATTTTTGAATAAACAGACATGAAAAGAATCAATAGTTATCAAGCTGTAGCTTCATTTGTAAGAGGTTTCTTCGAGGCTTATGCCCGAGGCATCATGGATGCAGCCATCGGAGGAGATGACTTCCAGAAGAAGAACGATCCGAAAGAGGTGAAGCAGATGATGCTGGAACACTATGGAGAAGTGAACCAGTATTTCTTCGACATCATGTTCTCTACCCTCGTACGACTCAACTACAAGAGCGCAGAAGAGGCTAATGAGCGCATGAAGAAGAACTTTGAGAGCATGAAGCAAGCAGATCCTACCTTCGAGCCAACCATGCTCGACTATCTGCGCATCGCCTGCAAATCCAACCAGCTTTACAAGGCGATGGAAGCTGAATACAAGCGCAACTTCACCTGGCTCCTGCAAGGTAAGTTTACAAGCATAGAAGAGCACGTACGCGATTATACGCATGGCATTCTCATTAGTCTTGCTGACGAGCCTATGGCTATCCATCTGTTGGTGCGTATCATCGTGAAGGCATACGCAGCAGGCTTGAAGTGTGGCAGCAAGGAGGGCGAGCAGCACCAGCTCCACATGCCTACCCTTCACGGCATGTTGCTGAACAATGTGAACATCCTCTTGAACGAGGCTCCGCTGAAGGGCGATCCTGAAGATCCTGTCGCCCTCTTCAAGGAGGCATGCAAGAATGAAGAAGAAAACATCAATGTACTGTTCAATACATTGAACGATACCATGAAAGAGCTGGCAGAGCAATAAATAGAAAAGCCCCTGATGCATCACGCATCAGGGGCTTTTCTATTTATTCTTCTGCTCAGTCACCGTATTCCGTTTACGGTTACAGCTCTATGGTCCTGCTGTAACCATCATTACCTTGTACTTCAACCGCATGTTCGTTCCACCTGTAAATGTATTTATATTCTGGAGGCAGGATAATATTACCCCTCCTGTCCAATAGTCCATACAAACATTTCTGTATGCCTATTCTGCATTCGGCATAATCACCTCGGAAGTCAGAGATATACGAATAAATGGGTTTCACGATGATGTCGTTCATCACCCTCAGTCCCCATCTGCCATCCTGCTGGAAAGGCTCAACATTCTTCAGATATTCCTTCAGTTGTCTGGCTGTCATCTTCTTCCTTGCCGTATTTGCCTTCTTCACCGTTATCATCTCATCATTCACGGCAATGATGTTCTGCATCTTCTTCACATAGGTTGGAATGATACCCTTGCCAGCCCTCAGTCCAGCAAACATACTCTCCCAGTTACGGGGCTTGTCGGGCAAGCCGAACTTACGGTAGTTACCTACGTTGTCGATAATCATGCACACCTTATCCTTGTTCTCATGGTTGATACGCAACCCACGCCCCACCATCTGCAGATACTTGGCAAGTGACAGCGTAGGACGGGCCATCTGGATAAACTCCACGTCAGGACAGTCAAAACCCTCATCGAAGAGGTTCACGTTCACCAGACAGTCTATCTCGCTGCGTCTGAAAGCCTCCACCATCTCCTTGCGTTTCTTGGCAGGCGTCTTGCTGTCCAGTGCCACACTTTTCAGTCCGAGGGCATTGTAACAGGCGGCTATCGCCTGGGCATGCACAATATCAATGGCATATACAATTCCCTTCTTGCCGTCAGCGTATTTCTTCACGCTGTCGTAGAGGCGTTGGATGGTCTGCGGAATATTCAGCTTCTCGTCCATCTCCTTGATGGCATAGTCGCCATCGCTGCCTCGTCCTTTCAGCTGGTTCACTGTCAACTGATCGTTGGAGTACTTGCCGATAACCACGTAGTCGTAAGGTGCCAGATACCCACGCAGGATAAAGTCGTTGGTACATGGAGATTTCAGCAATATCTCGAACAGTTTTCTGAAGGATTTCTTGTTCATGCGGCATGGAGTTGCCGTCATACCGAGTTTCAAGGCTTTTCTATTCCTTTCAAACAGGTCTTGATAGGAGGTTGCTATGGCGTGGTGCGCCTCATCCACTACGATGAGTCCTGGCGTACACTCAGCCCCTTCCAGTTCTTCGATATGTCTGTTCAACCATTGAATGGAGAGCACCCTTATCCTTACTTTCGCTTTCAGCACCATTTCCTTCTCCCCATAGTCCAGGCAGAATCTGTCCAGCGTCTGCTGCATCTGTTCCACCAGTTCCCGGCGGTGCGCCACAATCCACACTTCGCCCGTGTCATGGTTATCAAGAAACCATTTCACCACAGCCGCCATCACGTAGGTCTTTCCCGTACCTGTCGGCATCTGCACCATCACCGAACTGCCAACCTTCTTCTTCTTACCATTCTCATTGTAGAATGTACTGGTAGCAGCAGAGGTCAGCCCGTTGATAATATCCTCCAGCATCTTCTGCTGGTAGTCATAAAGTTTGATTTTCTTCATTCAAAAGAAATTGTTTCTTCAATAGTTTCTCGATATCCTTGATGGTGATAAGTCCCTTTAAATTGAAATCATCATCTACGATCGGAAGCTTCTCGACTCTTGCCTTTGCAAGAATGCGTTTTGCTTCGGTAAGATCGGAAGAGCGTCGTGTAGGGAAAGAGTGTAGATCTCGGTGGTCGCCGTATCATTAAAA
>USQD01000005.1 GCA_900556795.1 uncultured Prevotella sp.
AAGGTTAATAGATTGTTTAGGTTAGTAGTAATAGATTTAGGTTTTTAGTTATTAGGTTTTAAGGTAGATTGTTTAACAGATAATTGATGAAGGTCGTGAGACTATCTTTGATTAGAATTTTTAAGTTAAACATATTGCATGCCACAGCTCGTTGAGAGTTGTGGCATGTTTTTTATGCATTTCTCTGTTTTTATTTCTTCTTTCTGAAATCGTTTAGTTTGCGTTTCTTGCAATCTTTGTCTTCTTTCCCAATTCCCTCAGGGCATTTCCTAGTGCTTGTTGGTGATATGGTTGTCTGACAGCTCTCTTAAAAGAGTACTATAAGGCGTCGGAAGAATAAGGATATATTTCCGTAATATATAGGTATCTTGGCCGCACAACAGCTGTTGTGCGCTCGCATATCAACTGTTGTGCACATGTCCACCACGTGTTGTGCAGCCGTAGCTCGGCCGTTGTGCGGTCATCTGACTCTCATAAATTAGGATGTCGTATAAACAAGTATATAGTTTAAATTGTTCATCTGTCTATACTGAAACAAAATTCCCCAACCCGTTTGAGAAAGTAGGTTGGGGGATAGTTTTCCGTGCTCATGTTCAAGGGGTCAAAAAGGTATGGAACAGCGTAATTTGCGCAATCTGCGTGAGTTTTTTCTTGTTTTTCTTTTGTTTGCACATTTTTTTCCTTACCTTTGCAATCGTAAAATATATTAGCAATGCGAGTACTCATAGTAAATACAAGTGAGAAGGCGGGAGGAGCAGCAGTTGCTGCCAATCGCCTGATGGACGCCCTTAACAACAATGGTGTTAAGGCCAAGATGTTGGTGCGCGATAAGGTGAGCGAGGATATTACAGTTGTAGGGCTGCCCCATTCGCTCAAGTCACAGTGGAGTTTCCTTTGGGAGCGCTGGTGCATTTTCTGGCATTTGCATTTTTCCAAAAAGAATCTCTTTGCCCTTGATATAGCCAATGCAGGAAATGATATCACTTCCCTTCCCGAATTCAAGGAGGCTGACGTGATTCATCTCCATTGGATCAACCAAGGAATGCTGTCGCTGAAAGGTATCAGGAAAATCATGAACAGTGGCAAGCCAGTGGTCTGGACCATGCACGACATCTGGCCAGCTTCTTCCATCTGTCACCTCACCTTGGGGTGTCATCATTATAATAACGGATGCGGCAACTGTAAGTACTTGCCCCAGGGAGGAGGCAAGAATGATCTCTCGGCTCGTATCTGGAAGAAAAAACAGAAGATATATGGTGCCGGAAGCATTTCTTTCGTAACCTGCAGCCGCTGGCTGGCTTCCGAGGCAAAGCTCAGCGGACTTCTTGCCGGTCAGCGGATAGAAACCATCCCGAATCCGATAGATACACATTTCTATCGTCCGGAAGGTAAGAAGGAGGCACGCTTGCGAACTCATCTGCCAGCGGACAAGCACATCATATTGTTCATTGCCCAGAAGGCGACCAATCCTTACAAGGGAATGGATTATCTGATAGAAGCCTGCCAGCTGATGAGCGAAACCTATCCGGAGATGCGGGACAATACCTGCGTGGCAATCCTTGGCGGTCATGGTGAGGATTTCGAAGGCAAGCTGCCTTTCCCGACCATATCCCTGGGCTATGTGAGCGAGGATAAGCACATTGTTGATATCTATAATGCGGCAGACGTATTCGTCCTGCCTTCCCTGTCGGAAAATCTTCCGAATACCATCATGGAAGCCATGGCATGCGGAGTGCCTAGCGTAGGATTCAAGGTGGGAGGCATTCCGGAGATGATAGACCACCGCAGGAATGGCTACGTAGCCAACTACCGGGATGCCAAGGACCTGGCCGCCGGCATTCACTGGGTGCTCTTCGAGGCAGAAGAGGAGAACATCAAGACCGCATGCCTTCAGAAGGTGATGCACAATTATTCACAACATGCTGTTGCTTTACAATATATAGAGGTATATAATCAGGCGATGGCTTTCAAACACTATCGTATATGATCAAATTTTCAGTTGTTACCTGTACCTATAATGCTGCATCCGTATTGCAGCGTACATTGGACAGTATCCAGCGCCAGACGTATTGTAATATAGAACACATCATCATGGATGGCGGCTCCAAGGATAAGACTCTGTCGATGGTCAGAACCTATCAGCACAAGGCTGAAGCTGGTGAGAATGCGCATCAGATTGTGGTAGTATCTGAGCCCGACAAAGGACTCTATGATGCGATGAACAAGAGTATAGACCTGGCAACAGGCGATTATCTGGTATTTATGAATGCCGGGGATGTGTTTCCTTCTGAAGATACCCTGGAGCTGGTGGAAGGCTGTGTGGGGGAAGGCGAAAACCTGCCGGGGGTTCTCTATGGCGATACGGATATCGTGAATCTTGAGGGAAGATTCCTGCGCCATCGCCGGCTTGCTCCTCCTAAAAAATTGTCCTGGCGTTCATTTAAATGGGGCATGCTGGTATGTCATCAGTCTTTCTATGCCCGTACCGATATAGCCAAGCATATCTATTATGATTTGAATTATCGTTATTCTGCAGATGTTGACTGGTGCATCCGTATTATGAAGGAGTCGGCTCGCAGGGGATTGCCTCTGCGCAATGTGAATGCTGTCATAACAAATTTTTTGGATGGCGGAATGACCAGCCAGTATCACAAGGCATCTCTGAAAGAACGTTTCCAGGTGATGAGAAGCCATTATGGGCTTCTTACTACCCTCTGTGTTCATGCCTGGTTTGCAATAAGAGGGGTTCTGAAAAGATAAAAAAATGGATTCTGCATGAGGGGAATTTTTAGAAAACGGGTGTTTAGTGTTATCTAGGATTGATATTTAATTTGGTATTTAACCGTAAAGTTTCGGTTTATTAATGGTTCAATAGGTATTTGAAATATTATCAGGTGAGAAGATTACTTGATTACATATTTTAGGAAAGAAAGCGCTAGTCGTGATGACTTGCGCTTTCTTTTTTTATGGAAATGCATGTATGTTTGCGGTTTTTATTGTATCTTTGCAGCAAATTACGAAATAAATGGCAGAAACATTAAAGGAAAAAACAGCGAAGGGGCTCTTTTGGGGAGCCATGAACAATGGGGCGATGCAGGTTATCGGACTGGTATTCGGCATCATCCTGGGCAGACTGTTGTCGAAGGAAGACTATGGAATGATGGCGATGATCAATGTGTTCCCGCTTATAGCGATTGCTCTTCAGAACAGTGGATTCGCTTCAGCCATCGGCAATCTGAAGAATCCTACAGCCAATGATTACAACTCCGTATTCTGGTTTAACATCCTTGTGGGTGGTTCTCTTTATGCCATCCTTTTCTTCTGTGCCCCTTTCATAGCCGATTTCTATCATGATGAACGGCTGGTTGCATTGTGCAGACTGGCATTCATCAATATTCTCTTTTCCAGTCTGGGTACGGCTCAGGCTGCATTCCTCTTCAAGAACATGATGGTGAAGCAGCAGGCGAAGGCGAGTATCACGGCGGTCCTGCTGTCGAGTAGCGTGGGTGTTCTGATGGCATGGAATGGCTTTGCCTATTGGTCCTTGGCTGCCCAGGGAGTGGTTTATGTGGGACTGAACACCCTGCTGGTATGGCATTATTCCACCTGGCGACCTTCCCTGAAGATAGATTTCGCACCGGTGAGGACGATGTTCCCGTTCAGTTTCAAGATTGCAGCTACTACCATCGCCACCAAAATCAACGACAATGTGATGAATATCCTGCTGGGCCGTTTCTATACCAATGCCATTACGGGTAGCTACAACCAGGCTTATCAGTGGAATTCGAAGTGTTATCTCCTGCTGCAGGGAATGCTGAATCCGGTGATCCAGCCAACCTTGGTGAATCTCTCTGACGACAAGAAGCGCCAGCTGATGGCTTTCAGAAAGATGGTCAGGTTTATCTGCTTCCTTTCTTTCCCTCTGCTGTTCGGATTGGGACTCGTTTCCAATGAGTTTATCATCATCACGCTGACCGAGAAATGGCAGTCGAGTGCAGAATTGCTGCGTATGCTGTGCGTGGGCGGTTCGGTGATGCCGCTTTATACGCTGTTTTCCAATGTGGTTATCAGTAAGGGAAAATCCGGTGCCTATTTCTGGTGTACGGTTTCCTTGAGTGTCACCCAGATTGTGCTGATGCTGCTTCTTTGGCCTTATGGCATCCATCTGATGGTATCAGTCTATGTGGCATTGACCATCGTCTGGATGTTTGTATGGTATGCGCTGGCTTACCGTTATATCAGTTACCGTCCGCTGGATTTTCTGAAAGATACCTGTCCGTTCCTGCTGGCGGCTCTGGGCGTGATGAGCCTCACCTATCTGGCAACGATGAGCATTACCAATCTGGTATGTCTGCTTCTGGCTAGGGTTGTGATGGCAGCCGTATTATATTTCGTGGTCATGAAAGTGGCCCGGGTTGCCATTTTGGATGAGTGTATCCGTTTTGTATTTAAGAAAAATAGATGAATATGATGGAAAATCAGACAAGACAATATCGTAATGAGGAGTTGAGAGCCCGGTTCAATCCCGAAGGTTCTCTGCTGTGGAAGCATCAGCAAAGGATGGTAGAGCTGCTGCTGGCTTTTGATGCCATCTGCAAGCGTTATCACATCCGTTACTGGCTGATAGGCGGCACACTGATTGGTGCAGCCCGCCATCAGGGTTTCATTCCCTGGGATGATGACATGGATGTGCAGATGCTTCGGGAGGACTATCTGAAGATGATTGAGATTCTGCCCCGCGAACTGGATGAAACGATGGCGCTGCAATGCAGACAGACGGATGAAAACTATTTCTTCCAGTATGCCAAGCTGAGAGACCGCCGTTCAGTGCTGGATGAGAACAATGGCTATGACCGGATTTTCAAGGAGCGGGGCATCTACATAGACATCTTTCCTATCGACAAGCATCCCAAATGGCTGCAGCGGCTGTCGATGCAGACCATCGGACATACCTATAAGATATTGAAGCGGAAGGACCTGAAGGATGAGGCGATTATCGGCAAGGTGATGCGCTGGGTGCATCTGAATGAACGGCTGATTTATCCGGTGATGAGGGGCATCGCCAAACTGACCGGTGGTGCCTATCTGGATGCTTTCGGCGTGCCTTTCGTCGTAGAGCGCCATCTGGAAGACATCTTCCCGCTGACTACCCTGGAGTTTGAGGGGCATCAGATGCCTGTGCCGGGAAACTACGATAAGGTGCTGACCGACCAATATGGCGACTATATGCAGTTGCCGGATCTGGACAAGGTGAATCTGCACGTCGGCAAGTTGGAGTTCAAGTCATGAACCAGTTATAAATGGAAAATTCCAGCAACTAAAGCGATTGCTTGAGTTGCTGGAATTTTTGTTGGCAGTGCTGCTTATAGCTGTAACCGAACCATTTGCGCTGATATTTTCTATAGGTATAGATGGTGCAGTATTTGAGGGAATCCCAAAGGGAATGTCTGCCGACTTCATAAATGGTTGGCGGAATCCTAACAAAATACAGGTCTGCCACCGTATCGAAAGCAGAGAAAGCCTTTACTCCCGGCAGGCTCAGCAGCCATTCTTCTGCCATGAAACGGTTGTGCAGTTTGGTATCTTCGTCTAGGGCAGGGAGTGTTCTGAAATAAGAAGCCTTCGCCCACCAGAAGTTGCCGGCATACATCCGGTTCTTGAAAGGAGGGAAGAGATAGCTTCCGTAGGTATCATATCCCGCTTCCAGGGTATTGACAGCCACTTTCCACTGGTTCATCAGGAAATATTCCATCATTCTTCTCCATGCCACAATCTTATCCACAAATCCCTTGAATTCCTTGTCTTTCTGATTCAGGGGAGTCTGATAGGTGATTCCCTTGGTATGGAAATAATAGAAGAGGAAGTCTTCGTGCTGCGATTTCTCATACATATAGTCGAGTGCCGGAAATTCGAATCGCTGCGGATTGGTGGTCTTGGAAACAAATTCTATCTTATCTGCCGAGTATTGTCGCAGGATATCTTCCAATTCCATGATATCTTCGTCGTTTCTGGCGATACAGCTGATATAGAGTCGGTTGCTTGCCTCGAGCAGTCCGCTGTCGGCGAGATGCTGCATCTGTTCCTTTACCATCTCTTTCCAGTTGGCGTCGCAGAAGATATGGTAGATGCCATAGATGGGAGTAGAACAGGCTGGAGTATGGCTCCAGGACGATAGGTCCTTGCGCTCGTATATTCTCAATGTACTCTTGTATATTCGCTTTAGAATGGATGTCATGATGCTGATGGATGCTTTTAATGTTTTAATGAGAAGTTGCTGCTGATGCTTTCAGGGAATTAATGAGACGCTGGAACATGGTTTTCATGTCGTATCCTGGCGTCCAGCCGAGTTGATGCACCTTGCTGCAGGACAGACGGAGCCGGGTCATCGGAGAATAGCCCATGCCTTCCTTCTGCTGGATGACCGGCTGTATGTCGGGATTGAAAGTCTTGCAGAGGAACTTCGCCATATCGATGATGGAAATGTAGGTTGATTCGTTGGCAACATTGTATGCCTCGCCGTCTTCACCCTTCAGCAGGATGAAAAGGATCGCCTCGATGGCGTCAATCGTATAGCAATAGCAGCGGCTCAGTTCACCGGTGGTATGAAGAACGATGTCTTCTCCGGCAATGATGTTGCGTGCAAACTGTGCGAAAACGCGGTTGTCATCTGCCGTAACTCCTGCTCCGAAGGTTTGGGCGAGGCGGGCTGTCTTGACATGCACCCCATATTCCTGGGCATAGGCATGGCAGAGACATTCGGCAGCTCTCTTGGCTACGGGATAGCTGCTGCGGGTATCTGAAAGATGGATGTATCCCTGCTCTTCCTCGCTGAGCGGATGGGAATCATCATAGATGCTTCCATATACCTCCAGGGATGAAACATTGACGATGGAGGCGGTGTTCTGGTGGAGGGCGAAACGCAGGAGCTGGGCCGTGCCGTCGAAATCGGTCATCATGGTTTCTACCGGTTTGCTGACAAAGTATTGGGAAGCCGTAGGACTGGCAAAATGCACCAGATAATCGATATGAACCTCCTGTGGCATCTCCTCTGTCTTGCTAAAATCATGCTTCAGGATAATGATGTTCTTGCCCAGAGCTTCTCCTGAATGGGCATCATTCTGAGGATGACCCAGTACCTGCTGCGCCTTTTCTTCGTTTCTTACGAAGCAGACGATGGTCAGGTTCAGTCCGTGCTGTCTGTCGAGTTCTTCCAGACAATGAACCATGCAGGAGCCCAGCAAGCCCGTAGCACCCGTAATGCCGATGGTCTTGTTTCTCAATTGTTCGTAAAGAGGAAATCTGCTGGCAAAGTCTTTCCAGTCTTCTAGCTCTATTTCGTTATGTTTCATATTTTCTCTATCTTTATTAAAAACCGAAAATCTGCTGGTTCTCATGTACCGTTACCATGGCACGGAACACGAAGAAATCGGTTGGCGTTGTAATCTTGATGTTCTCCATCGGTCCGATGATGGTACCGAGTTTATAGCCGTAATGGCTCATCATCGTACAGGAATCGATGAAGTTGTGCCTGCCTTCTTCGATTGCCTTGCGGTGTGAAGACAGGATGTCTTTCAGTCGGAAACTCTGTGGTGCTCTTGCTATCAGAGAATTGTCTCGTTCCGGAATTTCCAGCGAGTTGTCTTCCTGTTTTACGATGAAAGTCTCCGTGGCTGGTATGCAGGTGATGCAGGAGCCGCATTCTTCCACCTTCCGGATATTGTCGGTGATGGTTTCCTCGGTGATGAGTGGGCGTACACCGTCATGAATCAGTACGTTGGCTTCCTTGCCGTCGGCAAACTCCTCGGCAGCACAGAGTCCGTGATAGATGGAGTCCTGGCCGCTGTTGCCACCCGGTACAATCTTCACCACCTTGCTGATTTCGAACTTGCGTATCATCTTCTCCAGGAAAGGAATCCATGATTCGATGCAGGCTACGACGATGCCATCTATCTCCGGATGATTGTCAAACAATTCCAGAGTATAGATGATGATAGGTTTGCCGTTCAGTTCCAGGAACTGCTTAGGTCTTGACTTGGTGTGCATTCTGAGGCCTGAGCCTCCTGCAAAGATGACTGCTATGTTCATAAGATTCCTTTTTTAGAGAGTTATTATAAAGAATGTGGCTTTTTGGAGCCGCTTATTTCATGATCTGGGTTGCCTGGTCTGACATGTAAGTAAACAGCCAGTAGCCATTCCATACCCAGAAATACAGGGTGAGTAACCAGCAGAAATATCTCAGGACGACCTGTCTGCCAGGTGTGAGCGATTTCATCAGGTAGGCGATGGCAATAGGAATGATGAATATCCAGTGGCAAGCCATGATATACATCTCGTTCAGCCCGAATCCCATCACGAAGTGGATGACGATGTCTAATCCCAGCCAACTCAGTACCATGAGGAAGTACTTATGCCGGATGGCTACTATGATGCCGATGATGAACAGCAGCGAGATGATGGCTTCGATGACATAATTGAATGTGTAGTTATACTTCACGATGGTAGGGCGGTTCACGCACATATCGTCCAGGAGATAAGAATCGTGGAGCTGGATGGATTCTCCCAACATGTTGTGAATCAGGGCATCCGTCCTGGAAGTTGACGTATCGGTCCATTTCCAGAATCCTTCCTGCTTCATCGGTTCTCCTGTATGAGCCAGAACCCATGCATGATGGATGGAATCCTTTCGCTGCTGTTCCTGATCCTTGGCATGTGCCTTTATCTCAATCTGCTTATCTACATGAAACTGAGGTTCTCTTACCTCTGTATAGATAAGGTAGGCTGTAGTTACCAGCAGGATGGCTGGCAGAATCGTAGCCACGAGATTCTTAGGGGCGAAGACTTTCCTCCCATTGACAAACCAGGCAGCCAAATAGGTCTTGGCAATATTGCTGAGGGTGACTCCTCCGGTTAGGAAACTGAGGATGCCGATGGTCCAGGCAGACAGTTGGCGTCTTTCCTTCATCGCCATACCCGCCAGATACAGCGTCATGGTCAGCATGAGGAGCGACCAGCAGAAGTGGTCGGGTACCAGCATGGAAACCATCACCATACCGAAGGAATAGAGCATGGCAGAGAAAAGGATGCAGTCTTTCTTCTTCAGTTCGATGATTTCCCGGAAGATGCGGTATACGAAGATGAAGGAATAGAAGGCGCTTGCTATGAGCAGGATGGCCATGAATATCATCGCATAGTTGGTATTGCCCGAAGATATCAGTTCCTTGTTGATGAGATAGAAGGGATAAAGGATGACTGCAAAAAGCGGATGGCGGGGAATCTCGAAATAGAGTTTGCCATTCGACATAAAGATGTACGACCATGCATCAAAGCCGGATACATGGAAGGTCTTGGCGAATAACTGCCAGAAGCTGACGTGGTGCGCTCTGAGGAAAAGGTTGCCGTATTTGTAGAAGAACAACCCGTTGAGCAGCACGAATACCAGTAAAGCCACGAGGCCCGGTATCCTTTCTTCTTTCTTGATTTTAAAAATATTCTTCATCGTTTTATTCTTATTTGGCTGCAAAGTTAGTGTAAAAAATTGATTGTGGGAAGAAAAATGAGGAAATATTTCATTCCGGCTGTTTTTTTGTGGCGGTTTATTTGGCATTGTCTGCTTTTTGGGTTATCTTTGCAGGAGATATGGTACTGAACTTTGCTAGTAGATTTGGACCATTAGCCCGTTCTGGAACCGCTTGCGAAAGTTCTGTGTAGTTTTTGTATTGGCTAATATTGTAAACAAGTAATATATATATGAAGCAACCTGCTAAGATTGATGTCGCCGTATTGATGCTTTTCTTCAATCGTCCCGACAATTTCCAGAAAGTGTTTGACGAGGTGAAGAAGGCTCGTCCTGCCCAGTTGTTCCTCTATCAGGATGGAGCAAGAGGTGAGCGGGATATGCCGGGTATCGAGGCATGCCGGCAGATAGCATCAGATGAGAATATTGATTGGGAGTGTGAGGTGCATCGTTCTTATCAGACCAAGAACCAGGGATGCGATCCATCTGAGTATCTCTCACAGAAATGGGCTTTCTCGATTGTGGATAAGTGTATCGTGCTGGAAGATGACGATGTGCCTTCGCAATCTTTCTTCCCTTTCTGCAAGGAGATGCTCGACCGCTATGAGCACGACGAACGTATTGCCATGATTGCCGGATTCAATGAAGATGAGGTGACACCCGACTGCGAGGACAGCTATTTCTTTACTTCAGTCTTCTCTATCTGGGGATGGGCATCGTGGCGCCGTGTGGTGGACAAATGGGAGGGTGACTATGCCTTTCTGCGCGATAAGCAGGCGATGCGACAGTTGGAATCGGTGGTTCGCCAGCGTGGGCTCCGTAAGGACTTCATCCCGATGTGCAGGGATCATGCCCATAGTGGAAAGGAGTTTTATGAAAGCATCTTCTGGGCTTCGATGCTGCTGAATTCCAGCCTTGCCATCATGCCATGCAGGAATCTGATCAATAATCTGGGTCTCTCTGATGACTCCACCCATTTCTCGGGCAGCATGAAGACGACTCCGAAGGCTTATCGCAGAATCTTCACCATGAAGCGCCATGAACTGGAGTTTCCGCTGAAACATCCTAAATATGTGGTGGAAAACGTAGATTTCAAGGAGCGGGTGTACAGAATCAATGCCTGGGGCCACCCATTCATCAAGATGTCGCGCTCCTTGGAAGAACTCTTTCTGAATCTGAGATATGGTAATTTCTCCAGCATCTTCAAGGCGATGGCTCGCAGATGTCGCAAGATGATTGGAAGAGATAAGCACGCTTGATCTCTTCCTAGCAGAAATATCCGATAATCAGAATACCATTGTATATCAGCAGTGCCAGACCCAGGACGAGCAATACGCCTTTTAGGCAACGGCTGTAGAGCAGCTGTCGGGGTTGCAGTTCTTGGTTTGGCTGCTGTCGTTTTTGCTTCAGAAGGAAACCGATGGCTATCGGAATGGCGTATATCCAGTGCCCCGCCATGATATATACCTCGTTGAGACCGAAGCCGAGTCCGATATGCAGCATCATATCTAGACCGAAATACGACATCACCAGCCAGAGATACTTGCTCTTTCTGCCCGCCCAGATGCCGGCAACAAACAGCAGCATGATGACTGCCTCTACAACATAATTGATGGCGTATCGGTATTTCACGAACATCGGGCGATGACGCAATTCGTCCTCCAGCACATAATCCTGATGCAGCTGGATAGATTCGCCCATCAGATTTTCGATGATCGACTGTGTGCGGGAGCTTGTAGCATCCGTCCAGTTCATGAATTCACCTTTCATGATAGGGGCACCTTGCTTAGGACCCCTTTTCTTTTTGGCTTCTTTCTTAGCCAGTTCCTTTGCCTTCCTTATGCTGTCGTTCTTGGCTTTCTTGGCTATCTCCTGGGCAGAGATAATCTTCAAGCCTCTTTTGATAGAGTCGTTTGACAGCGAATCACGGGTATGCTTGATCTGTGCCATACGTTCCTGTCTGGCTTTCTTCTCAGCCGCTTTCTTGGCTTTCAATTCCTTGCGTGCCATCTCGTTAGGCCATACGAAGACGCGGTATTCCCATCTGCAGAATCCCCACAGCAGGGCTGCTGGCAGAATGACTGCCAGGAGAAGATGCTTAGGGCGGAAGAATCCCTTTCCGTTTACGAAGAATGCAGAAAAGAAAATCTTCAATCCGTTATTGAGCGATGTGCCGGCTGTAAGGATGAAATATACCACGCTTTGCCATATCTTGAGCGGATGGTGATGTTTCATTCTGAGACCGGATACATAGAGTGCCAGGATGAGCAGCATCATGGAGATGACGAAATGGTCGGGCACGATGCAGGTAACCATCACATATCCGAAGGAGAAGAACAGCAGGGTAAGGATATGAGATGCCGTCTTGTCGAGATCCATTACCTCCCGGAAGATTCTTTTCAGGAAGAGGGTGGCATAGAATCCGCAGAATATCTGGATGACTACCGCGATGAAAAGGGCACAGTTGTAGCCTGTGAGTTTCATCAGCCCCATATTGATGAGGTAAGGAATATACATATAGAAGGCGAGCAGCGGATGGCGATATACATTGTATGCTGCATTCCAGTCGCTCAATACCCAGTAGGTAAGCGGGTCGAAGCCCGATACGCAGAAGTGGCGGATGAAATTCTTGTAATAATCATCCGTGATGAGGGTGAAATGACTGGCATAGCGGGCTATCACTACACCATTCAGAACGGCAAGTGCCAGAAAAATGCCCAGGGCGAGCCATCTTTCTTCTTTCTTGATCTTGAAAATATCGAATATCTTTTTCATATCTATCTATTTCTTTCTCTTTCAAGTTTTGAGAGGAATCTTCTCTTAGTCTTTGTCTTTCTCTGTTTTTCTCTTTCGGGTTTTCGGAGATCCTTTTATTTCTTCAGGAAGAATCTTACTAATAGGAAATTAACGGGGATACAGATACAGAGGGTAGGAATCATCGCCCACTGTTTGGCGAGCCCCAGACCAACGAAGAGGTTAAGGCAGACGGTTTGCATCGTATAGTTTACCACATGTGAGAGGGTGAAGCCGGCACCTCGCTTGGCGTTTGCCTTCACCTTGAAGGTGTATCGGGTGCTGGCGATGAAATTGAAGATGAAGCTCACGATGTAGGCGATGGTGTTGGCTGTGGTAGCCAGACTGTGATCACCCATTTGTGGAATGAAATGGTTCAGCACCGGCATCATAGCCAGATAGATGACATATTGCAGCACCGTAGCCAGTCCGCCTACGATTCCGAATCTGATGACTTCGCCCAGCTTCTCCCGTCTGGCATCATCCATATTATTAATCTTGTTCTTGATATTCATTGTTTTATCTTTTACGGCGTGCAAAAATACGCCTTTTTCCTGTTTCTAGCAAATATTCTTTCTACAAAATATTAATCTGCCTGGATTTATCTTAATAGTTTCCCTTTTCCGAAGAGATAAGCCAGTTTGGTCTTCTCCATCATCTTGGCAATGAGCAGGCTGCCTGTAATGGCAAGGATGATGGTGACGGCTGCAAACGAGATTTCGCTCGGATCCCAGGCAAAGAGGGGATGGTAGAACTTCGCAGCCATCGTAAAGATGGGGTGGAAGAGATAGATGGGCAGCGTATTGCGCCCTATATATAATAAGGTGTCCTTGATTCTGTTGGTCACCTTTGCTACTTTTCCTATCTTCGGACTGATGTCCTTGAAGCGTTCTGGGGCATCGAGCAGGTGTTGCAGGAACAGCAGGGTGCTGATGCAGCACCAGCAGGAGAAGACGATAGCCAGACTTCCCCAGTCGTACCAGTCATCGTGGTAGAGCAGATAAATCCACAGGAAGACGGCGAAAAACTCGTGGCGGAACAGCCTGCTCCACTCCGTTTTACTCTGTCGGATGACCACGCCGATGAAGTAATAGGCAGCTGCACTTGCCGATAGGGCTGGAGTTTCTGATATCAGGAGCAGCGTAAGTGCGAAGACGAAAAGGCTGGCATAGGTATCCCTTTTTGTATAATTCCTGCGTAAATCATTCCAATTCCTTCCGCTGAAGCAGAAGTAATAGAGCGTTCCGCAGATAATCATAGTCTGGATAAACCAATAGGGACCGATGGAAGTGACGAAGATTTTTTCGCCTATCTGGGAGAGGGAGAGCTCTGTGATGCCATCTCTCACCGGCATGTAGTAGGAAAGAACCGAAAATCCTGTCACCATGATGACATAGGGCAGGGCGAGACATTTCAGATAGTTTCCCATCTGCCTGCCGGTCTTCTCGATATTCACAAGATAGCCCGTGATGATAAGGAAGGTAGGCATCATAAAGGATAGTATGCCTGCCTTCAGCTGGGGATATGCGTTGCCGAAGCTCACGATATGAATCAATATCATGAGGATAATGAGGATGGCTCGAATGAAATCGAGATCGGTATTTCTTTTCATCTGATTCCTTTTGATTTATATGTATCTATATCCTTGACTTATCTTTCTGGAAGACTTCTTCCGGGAGTGATTATTCTCTGAAAGATTTATTCCCTGGATGGTTTATTCTCTGAAAGGCTTGTAGTGCCCCTTGTCGGCGAAAACAAGCATCTCCTTGTCGCCACGGCTGTCGCCGAAGGCTTCTATCTCATAGAGAGAGCGGTCGGGAAAAGTTCTGTCTCCGGTATCTACTGTTCGGGATGCAGAAAGGGCTTCCGTGATTCGGCATACTTTCTCTGCTCCATAGCAGTTGTTGCTCTTGAAGCGTCCCGTCAGCTTGCCGTCTTCTACTTCTATCTGTGTACCAAGCACCTGAACGCCTTTCAGATTGCGGATATCAAAGAAGGGGCGCACCCAGTTGTCGATGCTGGCACTTACGATGAAGACCTGAGCTCCAGCTACCAATGCTTCATGTACCAGGGTGATGCCCTTAGGACGGAGCAGATGCTGGTTTTCTTCTGCAAACCCACGGCAGAGAGCATCAAATTTTTCGATGCGCATGCCGGCGAAGAGGTGGGCGAAGATCTGCTGCTTCGCCTTCCAGTTGGGATACAGGTGCAGTTTCATCAGCACCAGTAGTGGGCTGTACATCAGGAAAACCATCAGAAAGCGGCCTCTGCCTTTGGCATACTTGATGAATTCGAGCAGGGTATCACTCGTTGTCAGTGTTCCGTCGAAATCGAAACAGTATAATTTCTTCTTCATTTCTTCTTCTGTGTTTAAGTTGTTCTCTTTAATAAAGATATCCTCTCCTTATTCTATGTAGATAAGGAAGAGGAAGGAGAGTAACCAGGCGAGAACGATAAACTGGGTGATTCGGTCTCGCAGAATAATCTTCGTAGGGTCGCCACTTTTCTGGTCAACCACTGCAATCTGGATGTATCTCAGCAAACCTACCAATACAAATACGCTGGTAAGATAGAGGTATTCGGTATGGAAATTCTCTATTACTTCTGGGCTCACCGTGTACATGATGTAGCAAACCAGGGTAACTGATGCCGTGATGGTGATAGCCTGATTGATGAAGGTGAGGTTGTATCGGCTCGTATTCTTGCGTGGCGCCTCGCCCGTCTTTTCCATTCGCAGCACGTCATCGCGGCGCTTGGCAAAACTCATGAAGAGGGTGATGAGGAAGGTCATCAGCACTATCCATTTACTGAGTATGATGTGCGTAGCGACACCACCCGCCAGCAAGCGGAGTACGAATCCGAATGCCACGATGCACACATCGATGATGGCATACTGCTTGAGCTTGGCGCAATAGCAGAGGTTCATGACCCAATAGAAGGCGATGATTCCCATCGTCTCCCACGAATCGAGCAGACTGCATACCCCCATTGAGAGGATAAGCATCAGAAACATCAAAGCGTAAGCCTGCCTGATGCTTACGGCTCCTGATGCGATAGGGCGGTGACACTTCACCGAGTGGCGGCGGTCTGCCTCCACATCATGGATATCGTTGAAGCAATAGATGCTTGATGCGGCAAAGCTGTAGGCAAAGAAAGCGATCAGACCCGCCAGCAGGGCATCTGTATGAAACAGGGCACCGCCAAAGAAGAGGGGCACGAAGATAAACATATTCTTGATCCACTGCTTCGGGCGGATCAGGCGCATCAAGGCAGCGAAGCCTTTGCTGTCTTTTATTTCATTCTCGTTCATAAAAACTTCTTTTATTTAATCTAAGATGATTCTTTTTATTTAATAATCTGAGATAATTCCTTGGAAATCCATTCTGCAATCTTGCTCAATATCCAGGAGAGTGGCAGGGTGATGGCAATGCAGAGGATGAAGGTAGGCCAGTATCCCAAGTGATGAGGCTCGATATAATGGAGCACGAAGTGGATGTGGATGAGATAGCATTCCAGACTCAATGCTCCTACCAGCATAAAGCTGCGGTTAAACCATCCAGGGGTACGGCGGAAGATGCGGTTCAGGAGCAGGATGCTCGTGATGGTGAGCGGGATGTAGAGCATGCGCTCCAGGAAGAGCGGAAACATACCGTGTTTCTCCTGTTCCAGGAAGATGCTTGCGAGTAGCGTCATCAGGAACATCAGCCATATCATCCAGATGCTGGCACCATCAAGCGTCTGCTTCTGGCGAACCATCTCACCCATATTGATGCCGATGAAGAAGATAGGTACTCGGCTCCAGAATATCTCCAGGTGTCCCACAGCCTGATGTATCGGGGTGACATATTGTACCAGGATGCACCACATGATCATTACTACAGGCAACCACCGGTAGATAGGGTGGCGCTTGATGAGTTCCATATAGGCAGGGGCAAAGAGATAGAGCATCATCGTGGCTGGGATGTACCAGAAGTTGAGTTCATCGTGCAGCCAGAACCCCCAGTTGATGGTTATCTCGCCCAAGAGATTGATCCAGTTCCATGCACTGCCTCCCTGGAATCCTGGGATATAGAAGAGGCAGGCGATGATGAGCCAGGTTGGGTAGATGCGCAGATAGCGGCGGATGAAGAAATGCTTGGCAGAAGGATTCTTCGTCCACGAGAACCACAGTCCTATTCCGCTGAGGAATAAGAACATATCTACTCCCACATTACCCATTCTGCGAAGCCCGAAAAAGGCATCCTCTCTAGGTAGTGCTACATGGAACAGGATGATGAACAGCATGGCTGCTCCCATCAGTTCGCCACGAAATCGGCTGATATTTGCCAGTTCTATATCTTTAATCTTCATAAGCTAAGTGAAGAGTGAAGAACGAAGAGTGAAGAATTCTCTTGTCTTCTTGTTTGTTTTTTTGTTATGGAGGTGAAAAACGAAGGGTGAGTTTCAATAGCTATTGAATTCTTCACTCTTCACTCTTCGTTCTTCACTCTCAATATTTCGGATTTGGAATCTTCTTCATCAGTTGGGTAAACAGCCATGCCAGACAAACGCTGGCTATGATATAAAGCAGCAGACCGGCATAGATGTCGCCACGGCGACTGATAGGGATGAAGATCTTGCGGGCTACCGGATGAATGACGAAGAGGGCACCTGAGATGCTGCCCATCCATGCCAATACCTTGTAAGTGCCCTTCAGCCAGTTGATGTCCTGCAGGAGTTCAGCAAGCAGTACGCTCAGCAGACAGATGAAGAAGGGCACGAAGGTCCAGCCCAGCATGCTTCCGCTCAGGCTGTAGATGAGAGAGATGCTGAAGATGATGCCAAAGAAATTGGTAACAGGAGAATGGAAGGTCATCAGGATCTTCTCTCCATAGCGGGCATAGAGGATGCCGAGTCCGAATGGCAGCATGCCTCCCATGAAATTGTAGCGGTAGCGGTTCATCGCCTCGCTCTCCGGATTGTCGAACCCCAAGGCTAGCTGAATGCCGATGCAGATTGCCATCAGCGCCACCGTCCAGCCCCAATGGCGGCGATAGATGAAGAGACGGTATACGATGTAGAGCTGCAGCATCAGACCGAAGAACCAATATGGACCTGGCCAGATGATGTTGTCTGGATTTGGCAAAATATTATTGAACATGCCCAGCATCGCCACAATGTCGAGCGCTGCATAGTGATGAGAGCCCGGCGTGATGAGGTCGAGCATGGTGAATGCTGCGAAACCGGTTATCATCATCTTGAAGAGTTTCAGATAATGATAGCGTATGAAGCGGAGTGGCTCGCGCCAGTTGATGTGCCGACCCGTCTTCTCGCCCGAAATATGATATATCTGAGCTTCCTGCTCTGCTGAGAGATGTGGCTTTGCCTCGTATTTCATCACCAGTCCGTAGGCACTCAGGAAGAGAAATACCGGCACTCCGTAATGACCGAAGAACGACAGCAGATGGATGGGCAGGTTGAAGTCGGGATTGACGATTACCTGTGCCAGCCAGTCTACGTTGTGCTGGATATACTGATATTCGTTCTCCTTGACGATGGGACCTAGCCAATGACAGTAATTGTGCAGGAAGATGCCGATGATGGCAAGTCCTCTCAGTGCATTGCAGGCTTCTCTTGTTAATATCGACTGTTTCATTTCTTATCTCCTTTCTTGCTTTTTTCCTTTTTACTTTTTTCCTTTTCTACCTTTTTCAGATGCTCGTCGCGCAGCTGGTCGTAGTCGGCAGAATTCTTGAGGATACGTGGTCGCATCTCGTTGTATTTTGGACTCAGGATGTTGTATTCTTCCTTATAGGTAGGCGTCTCGATGCCTGCCAGATATAATAACAGGTGTGGCAGGGCATCGGTCATGAATCGCTTGTCCTTGGCGGCACGTATCTGACGGTAGATGTCGCGGTGAGTCTTGATATATTTTGGTGAACAGTATATCCAGAAAGGAATTTCGAATTCGTAGTGAGCCAGTGGCCAGTCGATATTGGCTGCATGATTGCGGCAGATAAAGCCGCGGTCCTCTTCATAGCATTCCTCGCCATGGTCTGGCACATAGATGACAATGGCATTCTCCTTCTGGAATCGTTTCACAATCTGTGTCACGATAGAGTCGTTGTAGAGGGTGGCATTGTCATAATGGCTCAGCATCTTGCGCTGTGCTGTAGTCAGTTCTGGTCGCTTTTCCTCGTAGCTGCTTGCCCAGAACTTGGCCTGCTCCTTGCGGTAGCGCAGTTTGTAGTTCACATGTTGTCCCATCAGGTGGAAGATAGTGAGGTTGTGCTCCTTCTGGAATGTCTTCAAGCTGTCGTCATAGTCTTTCAGCAATCCGTCGTCAAGATCGTGCAACTGGGTGTTGCGATGGTCAAACTGCAGTTTGCTCAGTTCTGGATTGTTCAGGAAGAAACCACCGCTGAAGTCGTAGACGGCTTCTTTAGCCTGCGGCAGGAATTCGTTGGTGATGAAGGTAACGTTGTAGCCGGCCTTTCTGAACACCTCTGGGAAGAGTGGATAGTCACACCATTCGCCTTTTTCGCCAATCACATGGGTGGAAAGCATGTTCTTGAATACGAAGCTGGTCAGATTCCAGCAGGTTACTACATCGGTGAATTTGGTGAGTTTTCTGCTCTTTTCCAGTGCACTCTGTCTAGGAGTCGTCTCCATGAAATAGCCGTATTGCTGCGAGTGGTGTCTGCCGTAGCTCTCGCCGATGATGAGTACGATGTTAGGCGAACGATAGCTGCAACTGTCTACTTTTACGGTGTGGGCAGCACGGATAAGCTGGGTGATCTGGTGTGCTGCCAGCTGATTGGCATAGATACTGAAGTCGAGTCGGTAGATAGGTAGATAGAGCACGGCATGGTCTTTCTCTGTCAGGGTGTGCTCCACCTCGCCGATGGTCTTGCCCGACATCAGTTTGTGGAAAGCCGTCTTGTTGTGCCAGGAAGTGCACAATCCTGTGATGAAAACGGCGATACAGAGGATTCCGAAGCAGGCAGGCATGGCTGCGGTGATGCGTGGAACCGACTTGATTCGTTTTTTCCAGGAAGCCAATTCCAGACAGGTAATCAGGAAGACGTAAAATTTGATGAGTTGCTTGCGGAAGATGGCGATGAGTATCTGAATCAGAGCCAGGAGCAGAATCCAGCCTACACTGCTGAAGAGTACTTCGGCAGAGATGAGTGCCGAGAGGAAGCTGCTTGCCTCTGCACTGTTGGTTTCGCCCACCAGCATCAGCATGGAAGGATTGAGTGTAGAGCCGAAATTCACAAAACAATAGGTGTCTGCGGCTGCGGTGCTATATAATATAATGTATAGCACGATACGTAGGCAGAAGCGTACCTTCTTGGGGAAGATAGCAAGAATGGCACACAGGAGGTAGAGGTCGACAAAGAGTTCCAGGAACAGATTGTCGTACAATGAGCCATATTTCGGTATGGTCACCAGCGAACTGATCGTGCCCAATAAGTACATGAACACGAAGAAGTTGGCATTTCTGCGAATAGGAGCAGATGCCACACTAAGACACTTCTTGATGATTTCTTTCCAACTCATATCTTTCTATTGTTGTTTAAAATGTTGTAAACAGTTTTTTGAAGCAAACGCTATATGCTTTTAAAAGGCAGAAGTTTCCAAACACCCGGATGTTATTTTTTATCGGGCGTTATAGTTTCTTTTTACCAGTTCTTCGATGCTCTCCGGTACCATTCCCTTGATACTCTTTCCTTCTTTGATGCGCTGCCGTATCTCGGTACTGCTGATGTTGAGCAATGGAGTTTCTACTATTGTTACGCCCTCAGGCACTTTGCCCACGCTGCTTCCCTGACGGGGATAGACAACGATGGGGTAGTGGGCAAGGATATCTTCGTGATGATACCACTTGTCGAAGGCAGCCCAGTTGTCCCCACCTATCAGCAGCGTAAACTCGATGTCGGTGAAATCCTGGCTGATGGCTTGTAGCGTGTGCCAGGTATAGGAAGGCTTGGGCAGGCGGAACTCATAGTCGCATGCCTTGAGCTGAGGCTCCTTTTCCAGTGCCTTTTCTACCATCTCCAGTCGCAGATGGTCATCGAGCAAGTCGGTTGCCGTCTTTTTAAAGGGGTTCATAGGCGATACCATAAACCACACCTCGTCCAGTTCCGCCTTCTCGCACAAGCTTTTCGCCAATGCAATATGACCGGTATGGATAGGGTTGAAGCTACCGCCAAAGATTCCTACTTTTTTGCTTTGAACTTTGAACATAGAACTTTGAACTTTATGATCAGCAAGAGAGCTATATTTGCCTTTTGACCAGGCGATGGAATCGCCTGGAACGGGGGCTTTCTGATAGCGGGCTTTTTGCTTTTGCTCTGCTTTTGTTATTCTGCGTTTAAAAAGGCTTTTACGAGCTGATAAACTTCCTGCTGAGCCTTCTCCAGGTCATCGTTCACTACCACGTGGTCGAACTGAGGAGCGAAGGTCAATTCATAGCTAGCCTTGGCAAGGCGCTGTTCGATAACCTCTGGGGCATCGGTGTTGCGGCCTACCAGTCTGCGGCGCAATTCCTCTACCGAAGGTGGCTGTACGAAGATGCTCAGGGCACGGTCGCCATAGAATTTCTTGATGTTCACACCGCCCTTAACGTCTACATCGAAAATCACTGACTCGCCTTTGGTAAGCTGATTTTCCACCTGCGATTTCAAGGTGCCATAGAATCTGTCTTGATAAACCTCCTCGTATTCCAGGAATTCATCAGCTTCAATCTTAGCTTTAAACTCCTCTGGAGAGAGGAAGAAATATTCTACACCATTCTGCTCGGTGCCGCGAGGAGCACGAGAGGTACAACTGATAGAGAAAGCCAGCTTCAACTCTGGATGTTCTTTCATCAACCAGTTGACGATGGTACTCTTGCCACTGCCCGATGGGGCACTGAAAATTAACAATCCGTTCTTCATTTTTTATTTTGAACTTTGCTTTTTGTTTTTTATATGCTATTTGGACCAGGCGATGGAATCGCCTGGAACGGGGGCTCTAGAGAGAAAAGGGAGCTTTTCCTTAGAGGGAGTTTTTCCTTAGAAAGGGAGTTTTTCCTTAGAAAGGGAGCTTTCCTTTAGAGGGCATTCAGCACTTGCTCCTTGATCTGCTCCAACTCGTCCTTCATCTTTACCACGATGTTCTGCATTTCAGCCTGGTTGCTCTTGGAGCCGGTGGTGTTGATTTCGCGTCCCATTTCCTGTGCGATGAAACCGAGTTTCTTTCCTACGCCATGACCTTCCTCGTTCATGGTCTCACGGAAATACTTCAGGTGGTTGGCAAGACGCTGCTTCTCCTCGCTGATGTCGAGCTTCTCGATATAGTAGATAAGCTCCTGCTCCAGTCGGTTCTTGTCATAATCCACATTCGGAATCTGCTGCAAGCCGGTAACGATGTTCTGTCTGATCTTCTCCACGCGAGCCTTCTCGTATGGTTCGATGCTAGCAAGGAGAGCCTGGATGTTATCCACTTTCTCGGTAAATTTCTTCTGAAGAGCGGCTCCTTCCTGCTTGCGGAAGTCCTGAAGATGGGTCACAGCTTCGTTAATTGCATTTTTTGCAACCTCCCATTCCTCTTCTGTCAATTCTTCGACTTCTGTCTTCGTTGTTACATCAGGAAGACGCAACAGACAGTTGTACCAGTCAGTTGGCTCAGGAATACCGGTTTCTTCCGATATTTTCTTAATCTGCTGGTAATAATTCTGTACAAGTGCGCCGTTGATAGGTGTAGCATCGGTGGCAGCATCCTTCTCTATCCAGATAGAAAAGTCTATCTTGCCTCTTTCCAATGACTTAGCGATGTACTGACGAATTTCCATCTCCTTCTCTCTGTAGAGCGGAGCTATACGTGTAGAGAGGTCAAGATTCTTGCTATTTAATGACTTTATCTCTACATTAATCTTCTTGGTTTTGTAGGCTGCGGTAGCTTTTCCGAAGCCTGTCATTGACTGTATCATATAATCTTTCGCGTTAAATTTCTGCAAAAGTACAAAAAA
>USQD01000006.1 GCA_900556795.1 uncultured Prevotella sp.
AATAATAAGGAGAAAAGGGCGAGTTTTTGAAGAATTCTCAGTAAATTTGCAGCTAAAAAGAAAAATTGGATAGAATGAAAAGGAAGTTTTTTGCTTTCGTAGTGCTGCTGGCAGCTACTTTATCGCTCTCTTCATGTTTGAGCAGCGACGATGATTTAAATGTAGAATATACACATGATACTGCTATTACGGCGTTTTCTCTGGGAAAACTTGACCAATGGGGTAAGACCAAAGACGGTACCAAGGATTCCTTGTACAAAGCTGTTGTGGCAGGTGCTAATTATAAATTTTATATAGATCAGGCTACGCACCAGATTTATAATGTCGATTCCTTACCATGTGGAGTGAGGAATTCGGCTATGCTGGCTACTATTACAAGCAAGAATAGTAGCCTTGTCATGTTGCAGGATATTGATAAGCCTGATTCACTCATCACTTATTCAAGCACCGACTCTATCAATTTCTCCAAGCCACGACTCGTCCGTGTTTACAACAACGACTTCACCGCCTATGCTACATATACCGTGAAGGTAAACATCCACAAGGAAAAGGGTGATGTGTTTAACTGGCAGGAGAAGGCTCAGCTGAATTCTGTGCTCTCTCAGCTCAGCCGTCTGAAGATGGTTGCGCTGGGCAGCAATATCTATGTGTTCGGAAAGAATGCTGAGGGATTGAAGATTTACAAGACTGCCAATACTGATGGTATGGGATGGCAGGAAGTAACTGCCAATGTTGCATTCGGTGCGGATGACTGCCAGAACGTAGTGGCTATGGGCAATAGTCTCTATATCTTGTCTGCGGGAAAGATCTATGCTTCTGCAGATGGCGGCAACTGGCAGGAAAAGGGTAGTGATGCTTCTCTCAAACAGATGGTTGGCGCCAGCAGCAAGAACCTTTATGCCTATACTGCTGCCGGTATCTCTGTTTCAAAGGATCAGGGTGCTAGCTGGACAGCTTTGGCTCTTGATAAGGGTATGGATTATCTGCCTACAAATAATCTCTCTCTGAGTGCTGCCACCATCCGTTCTGCCAAGAACGTAGAGTATCTCATGCTGATGGGTACACGAGACAAGAGTTATGGTGACTCTATTGCAACCATCTGGAACCATGTAGTAGACTATGATGCTGATGCTGCAGACAATGAGTGGAATTACTTTGAACTCGACAGCCATCAGCCATACAAGATGCCGATGATGGATCAGGTGTTGACCTGTGCGGCAGATACAGGCTTTGTTGCTGTTGGCAGCAATGGCAAATGGTATAAGAGCAAGAATAACGGAGTTAGCTGGAAGGTTGACTCTCTGGTTACTCTGCCTGCAGCCTTTACCTTTAACGTTAACAGCAGCATCGGTTTCTGTCGTGATGCCAACAATTACTATTGGCTGATTCGTGGTGGTAATGTCTGGAAAGGCCGCTTCAATCGTGATGGCTGGCGCAAGGACCAAACTATTTTTGAATAACTGAAATGTAGTCATGATCCGTAACTTATGCAGCCTGTTGCTTCTCATCAGCTTGCTTTCCGTTCAGAAGGCGCAAGCGCAGGATGACCCGCAATATCGATTGGAGATAGGTGCGGGCATAGGTACTATGGCGTATGAGGGCGACTTTAATGGCAGCATTTTCAAGAATATGCAGCCGATGGCTGCCATCGTGGGACGATATAATATCGACCCATACAAAGACTTGCGGTTGAATATAGGCTTGGGCAAGATAAAAGGTGCTTCGGGCAATGTGGATTCTTATTTTCCTGACTATGCCGAGCAATCTTATGCGTTTAATCATACGCTGGTAGATGCAAGCTTCGTGTTCGAGTATAACTTCTGGCCCTACGGTACAGGCAGGGATTATCGGGGAGCCAAGCCTTTGGTGCCGTTCATCTTTGGTGGTCTGGGTGCCACCTATGCAGCGGGAAGTGAAAAGAATGTGTTTACAGCCAATGTACCTCTGGGTATAGGCGCAAAATATAAAGTAAGTGAACGACTGAACATAGGATTGGATTGGACCATCCATTTCTCGCTGAGCGATGAGCTGGATGGGGTGAAAGACCCTTACAGGGTAAGCAGTAGCGGAGCTTTCAAGAATACAGACTGCTACTCAACGCTGCAGGTGTCGCTGACCTATAGTTTCAGTGCAAAATGTAGAACTTGTAATAAAGAAGATTAATATGGACAACTTGGATATGAACAGAATACCTGAGCACATCGCCATCATCATGGACGGCAATGGACGCTGGGCAACAGATAGAGGCAAAGACCGCAGTTACGGTCATCAGGCAGGAGTGGACGCAGTGCGTTGCATTACCTCTGAATGTACTCGCTTGGGTGTGAAATATCTTACCCTCTATACCTTCTCTACCGAAAACTGGAACCGTCCTGCCGACGAGATTTCTGCCTTGATGGGGCTGGTGCTGTCTTCATTGGAAGATGAAATCTTCATGAAGAACAACGTACGCTTCCAAGTGATAGGCGATGTGAAGCGATTGCCGCAGGCGGTACAGGATAAGTTGCAGGAAACAATGGATCATACAGCCAAGAATGATGCCATGACCATGGTGGTAGCCCTGAGCTACTCTTCGCGCTGGGAAATCATGAAAGCGATGAAGGAAACCGTAAAGGAAGCCATGGAGAAGGGTGCCAGCTATGAGGAAGTAGAGAAGATGCTGACCGAGGAGAACTTTGAGAAGCATCTGGAGACCAACTTCATGCCAGACCCCGATCTCCTGATCCGTACGGGTGGTGAGTTGCGTATCAGCAACTATCTGTTGTGGCAGATTGCATATTCAGAGTTGTATTTCTGCGATACTTACTGGCCCGACTTCAACGAGGAGTGCCTGCACAAGGCTATTGCGAGTTACCAGGCTCGCCAGCGTCGCTTTGGCAAGACAGAGGCTCAGGTAGAAGCAGAGGAAGAAAAGTAATAAACATTCCCTAATATAAGAAACGACAATACATTATATATAATAAGGTATAAATGAACAAGCTAAGAAAGATTTTCATCCTGCTGCTAGGCGTTATGGCAAGTATGCAGATTCAAGCACAAGATAAGATCGTAAATCCCGACATCTCTTATGCTGGTACACCCCGTACGCTGAAACTGGGGGGCATCAATGTATCGGGTGTGGAAGGATACGAAGACTATGTGCTTACGGGTATCTCTGGACTTACAGTAGGAGAGGAGATTACTGTACCTGGAGACGACATCACTACTGCTGTCAAGCGTTACTGGAAGCATGGACTCTTCTCGAAGGTTGCTATTGCTGCCGACTCTATCGTGGGTGAGAAACTCTATCTCCACATCTATCTGGCTGTTCGCCCTCGTATCTCAAACATCAATTACATCGGTTTGAAGAAGAGCGAACGTGAAGACATGGAGCAGAAACTCGGTATGGTGAAGGGTACGCAGGTTACTCCTAATATGCTGGACCGTGCCAAGATTCTTGCCAAGAAATACTTCGACGACAAGGGTTTCAAGAACGCCGACATCCAGATTAACCAGCGTGATGACGTGGCTAACAAGGGACAGGTAATCCTTGATGTGATAGTAGACAAGAAGGAAAAGATCAAGGTACACGAGATTACCATCGATGGTAACGAGCAGCTGAGCGACAGGAAGATCAAGGGTGGACTCTTCTCCAAGGGTGCCTTTGCCAAGACTCATGAGGCAGGTAAGTTTGCCACTTTCTTCAAATCCAAGAAGTTTACACCTGAGCGTTGGAAGGAAGATAAGGAGAAACTGATCGAGAAATACTACGAATATGGTTATCGCGATGCACAGATTCTGGAAGACAGCGTGAGCAACTTCGATGACAAGCATGTAAATGTATATGTCAAGGTTGATGAAGGCAAGAGATATTATCTGAGAAATATCACATGGTCGGGTAATACCGTATACAATACCTTCGACCTGGATCGCATTCTGGGTATGAAGAAGGGTGATGTATATAACCAGAAGTTACTGAAAAAGCGACTCAATGAGGACGATGATGCGGTTTCCAACCTCTATTATAACAATGGTTACGTGTTCTCTAACATCAATCCTGCCGAAATCAACATCGACGGAGATTCCATCGACCTGGAGATGCGCGTGACAGAAGGACCTCAGGCTTATCTGAGCCATGTACGTATCAACGGTAATACCCGTCTCTATGAGAACGTAGTACGCCGAGAGCTCCGTACCAAGCCAGGTGACCTCTTCTCTAAGGATGCCCTGCTGCGTTCGGCACGTGAGTTGGCTTCCATGGGTCACTTCGATGCAGAAAAGGTGGCACCAGACGTAAAGCCTAATCCTGAGGATGGTACTGTGGATGTAAACTGGAACCTGGAGCAGAAGAGTAATGACCAGATTGAGTTCTCGCTCGGTTGGGGTCAGACCGGTGTCATCGGACGTGTGGGATTGAAGCTCAACAACTTCTCCATGGCAAACCTCTTCAACAAGAACAAGGAGCATCGTGGTATCATGCCTATCGGTGACGGTGAGGTGCTCAGTATCGGTGCACAGACCAATGGTACCTACTATCAGAGCTACAACGTAAGCTACTCTACCAACTGGTTTGGCGGCAAGCGCCCTATCCAGTTCAGCGTAGGTGCATACTACAGTAAGAGTACCGACGTGTCAAGCAACTATTACAATAGTGCTTACATGAACAACTATTACAGTTATATGTATGGTTATGGTTCTAGTTACTATAACAACTACGAGAATTATTACGATCCAGACAAGTATATCCAGATGGTGGGTGTAAGCCTCGGTTGGGGTAAGCGCCTCCGTTGGCCGGATGATTACTTCACCTTGTCTGTACAGTTGGCTTACCAGCGCTACATGATGAAGAACTGGAGCTATATGTTGATGACCAACGGTAATGCGAACAACTTGAACTTGACTATTGCATTGAACCGTACATCAACCGACAACCAGCTCTTCCCACGTACAGGTTCTGAGTTCGAGGCAAGCGTCAACCTTACTCCACCATGGAGTGCGTTCGACAACAAGGACTACAAGAATCTGGCAAACAACTCTCAGTCTGCCACCTATTCAATGGAGCAGCAGGAGAAGTATCGCTGGATTGAGTATCACAAGTGGAAGTTCAAGGCAAAAACCTATACCGCACTCACCGAGGGTCAGAAGTGCTTCGTATTGATGACCCGTGTAGAACTCGGTTTGCTCGGTGCTTACAACAAGTACAAGAAGAGTCCATTCGAGACCTATTATGTGGGTGGTGACGGTATGAGCGGTTATTCATCATATTATGGTGAGGAAACCATCGGTCTCCGTGGTTATGAGAACGGTTCTGTATCATACGGCCGCAGCACAGGTTACTATGCTTATGCCTACGACCGCTTCTCACTGGAGCTCCGTTATCCATTCCTCCTGGGTAATACCACCATTTATGGTTTGACCTTCGTAGAGGCAGGTAACGCCTGGTATGATACCAAGGACTTCAACCCATTCAGCATGAAGCGTAGTGCCGGTGTGGGTGTTCGTATCTTCCTGCCAATGGTAGGTTTGATGGGTATTGACTGGGCATACGGTTTCGACAAGGTATGGAACGGAAGCCAGTATAAGAAGGGTGGAAGCCAGTTCCACTTCATCTTGGGTCAGGAATTCTAAAGATAAATCTTATGAAAAAAATAGTATTGATGCTGATGATGGCTGTAGCAGCCATCTCAGCACATGCACAGAAATATGCATTGGTAGATATGGAATATATTCTGAAGAATATTCCAGCTTATGAGCGTGCCAATGAGCAGCTGAACCAGGCAAGTCGTCTATGGCAGGCCGAAGTAGAAGCTCTTAATACAGAGGCAAGCACGCTGTACAAGAACTATCAGAACGAAGTGGTGTTCCTCTCACAGGAACAGAAGAAGGCTAAGCAGGATGCCATCATGCAGAAAGAGAAGGAAGCCAGCGACCTGAAAAAGAAATATTTCGGGGCTGAAGGCGAACTTTATAAAAAGCGTGAGGCACTGATGGGACCTATCCAGGAAGAGATTTACAATGCCGTAAAGGAAATCTCTGACCTGCGTGGTTATTCACTGGTCATAGACCGTGCCAGCAACAATGGCATCATTTTTGCTTCGCCAAAGGTAGATATTAGTAATGAAGTGCTCCAAAAATTAGGTTATTCCAAATAATAATTGTATATTTGCAGCCGATAGTGAACGTATGGCGCCAGCTGGCGCCATGGGAACATAAATTAGAATTAATAATCAAAAAGAAATAAAACAATGAAAAAGCTTATTTTAATGTTGATGCTTTGTGCACCAATGACAATGATGGCACAGAAGTTTGGCAAGGTAAATACACAGCAGATTATGCAGTCTCTGCCAGATGTTGCTAAGGCTAACGGCGAGATGGAAGCTCTCCAGAAGCAGAAGGAGAACGACCTCAAGGCTATGCAGGACGAGTTCCAGCGCAAGGCTGATGAATACCAGAAGGGCCAGAGCACAATGAACGCTACTGCCAAGCAGCAGAAGGAGACTGAACTGCAGGGTCTTCAGCAGAAGATTCAGCAGGCTTACCAGGACGGACAGCAGGAGTTGCAGAAGAAGAGCAGCGAGCTCATGCAGCCTATCGTAGCTAAGGTTCGTACTGCTATCGAGGCAGTAGGTAAGGCTGGTAACTATACTTACATCTTTGAGGAAGGTGCTGCTGTTTATACAGGTACCAACGTGGTTGATGTAACCAAGGAGGTTCAGGCTAAGATTAAGTAATCAATCGGTTCATTCGATATTAAGCTGAGGGCAGGCACAAGTGCCTGCCCTTATTTATCATCCAGTATATTCATATATATAATATAATAAGGTATCACGCATCATGAAAAAGAATCTCTTATTTTTGGCTTTCGCTCTTGTTGCACTCTCGGCTTCTGCCCAGCAGACCCCGACAGTAGAGGCACATTCTGCGACTACTGCTGCCCAGCCAGCATTGCGATTTGGCTACTTCAGTTTTGAGCAGGTTTTTCATACCATGCCTGGCTATGCCATAGCTAAGCATAATATGGACGAACTCCGAGGCAAATATGATGAAGAAACCAAGCGTGTTGAGACTGAGTTTAACAGCAAGTATGAGGAATTTCTTGATGGCCAGCGCTCTTATGCCAAGTCTATCTTAGAGAAAAGACAGGCTGAGCTGCGTGAGTTGATGGAGAAGAATATTGCCTTCAAGGCTGAGGCTGCCCGCCTTCTGAAAAAGGCAGAGGAGGAGGCTTATGCTCCATTAAAGGCAAAGATGAATGAGGCCTTACAGCAGATAGGTAAGGAGAATGGATTTGCTTTCATTCTCAATACTGATAACAACGCCACTCCTTATCTGAGTGCTGAGATGGGGGTGGATATTACAGAAGCACTAAAGAAGAAAATGAAATGATGTTGCCATCTAATCCGGGACCTATCGGTATCTTCGATTCGGGCTATGGCGGTCTTACTATCCTGCATGGATTGCGCCAGCTCTTGCCTCAGTATGACTATATGTACTTGGGCGATAATGCCCGTGCCCCTTACGGTTCCCGTTCCTTCGAGGTTGTATACAAATTTACCCGCCAGGCGGTTATCAAGTTGTTCTCCATGGGGTGTCATCTGGTTATCCTGGGTTGCAATACTGCATCTGCGAAAGCCCTGCGCTCCATCCAGCAGAGGGATATTCCGGAATTGGATCCGGATCGCCGCGTACTGGGTATTATCCGGCCTACTGCTGAGGTGATAGGTGAACTCACCAAGAGCCGCCATGTGGGTATCCTTGCCACAGAAGGTACCATCAAGAGTGAGAGCTACAAGATGGAAATAGGTAAGCTGTGGCCAGATATAGAGGTAAGCGGTGTGTCTTGTCCTCTCTGGGCTGCCATCGTGGAAGCTAATGAAGCGGATAGTCCTGGTGCTGATTACTTCGTCAAGAAACGCATCGATCAGTTGATGCGAAAGGATGCTGATATTGATACCATCATCTTGGGTTGTACCCATTATCCGCTGCTCATGAGCAGCATCGTGAAGAATATTCCTGACGGGGTGAGGGTTGTGCCCCAGGGACAGTATGTGGCAAATAGCCTGAAGGATTATCTGAAGCGCCATCCAAACATGGAACAGATGGTTACGAAGGGGGGAACCTGCCAGTATCTGACTACTGAAAGTGAGGAAAAGTTCAAAGAGTCTGCGTTGATCTTCCTGCATGAGCAGGTAAGTGTTACTCACGTAGACCTGGAATAATTTATAATTGATAATTTATAATTAATAGTTAAGAATTATGCAAGAAACAAGACAAAACCGTATATCAAGACTTCTCCAGAAGGAGTTGAGTCTTATCTTCCAGTCACAGACCCGCATGATGCACGGTGTGATGGTAAGTGTAACAAAGGTAAGAGTGAGTCCGGATCTCAGCATCTGTACTGCTTACCTCAGTGTGTTCCCATCAGAGAAGGGTGAGGAGATATTGAAGAATATCAATGCCAACGAGAAGACTATCCGTTTCGATTTGGGTAGAAAGGTGAGAAACCAGTTGCGTATCATTCCTGAACTCCGCTTCTTCCTGGATGATAGTCTGGACTATTTGGAGCATATTGACGAACTCTTGAAAAAGTAAAAGAGTAAAGAAGTAAAAAGGTAAAAAGACAAATGAATTTTCCATTCTTTATAGCTCGTAGGTATCTTTTCTCAAAGAAGAGCACGCACGTTATCAACGTGATCAGTTCTATCTCTGTGATTGGTGTGGCTGTGGCTACGATGGCTTTGGTTATCGTATTGAGCGTGTTTAACGGTTTCCATGACTTGGTGGCATCGCTCTTTACGAGCTTTGATCCACAGCTCAAGGTGGTGCCTGTTGAGGGAAAGACAGCCCCTTCTGATGATCCTATTCTAACCCAAATACGCTTGTTGCCTGAAGTGGATGTGGCTACAGAAACCGTAGAGGATCAGGCGCTTGCTATCTATGACGGCAAGCAGGCTATGGTTAAGATTAAGGGTGTGGATGATAACTTTGCTGAGTTGTCGCACATTACTGATATCTTGTATGGTGATGGTTCTTTCTCTCTTCATGCGGCAAACCTGGAGTATGGTATCTTGGGTATCAGACTGGCACAGACCTTGGGTATCGGAGCTCAATGGGATGGTTATCTCAAGATTTATGCTCCAAAGAAAGAAGGACAGTTGGATTTGTCGAATCCTGGAGAGGGCTTTGTTGCCGATTCGCTCAATTCGCCTGGCGTGCTTTTCTCGGTAAGACAGTCGAAATATGACAAGAACTACATCGTAACCTCCATAGCCTTCGCACGCAATCTCTTCGGACAGCAAGGAATGCTCTCCGATCTGGAAATACGTTTGAAGGAAGGAAGCGATTTGAATGCCGTAAAGGCTGAGATGCAGAAAATAGCCGGTACCAAGTATAAGGTGCTCGACCGCTTTGAGCAGCAGGAAGATACTTTTAAGATTATGTCAATCGAAAAATTGATGGCATATATCTTCCTGACCTTTATCCTGGTGGTGGCTTGCTTCAACATCATCGGTTCGCTGTCGATGCTTATCATTGACAAGAAGAATGATGTGGTGACACTTCGAAACCTGGGTGCCAATGATAAGCAAATAACGCGAGTCTTCCTTTTTGAAGGACGTATGATTGCCGTGATAGGTGCCGTGATAGGTATCGGATTGGGATTGTTGCTTTGTCTCTTACAGCAGCAGTATGGTTTCGTTCGCCTGGGTGAATCTGAAGGCTCGTTTATCGTGGATGCTTATCCGGTCAGCGTACATTATACAGATGTGGCTATCATCTTTGTTACGGTCATAGCTGTGGGATGGCTTGCCGTATGGTATCCGGTACGGGCATTGAGTAAAAGACTTTTGAGTTAATAGAAGAAAATAAGCATAAGAAATCCTGCTTGTGTATGATCAACGCAAGCAGGATTTCTTATGCTTATTTCTTTCTGATGAGGGTAAGCCCATCGCGTAATGGCAAGATAACCACTTCTACACGAGGATCGTTGGCAATCAGATCGTTGAAGGCACGGATGCCCTTGGTCTGATGGTCACGGTCGTAGGCAGGATCAATAACATGCCCATCCCATAATGTGTTATCTGCAAGGATATATCCGCCAGGGTTCAGAATCTTCATCACCATTTCGTAGGTCTCAATATAGGTGCGCTTGTCGCCATCCACAAAAGCCATGTCGAACATCACTCCCAGCTTGGGTGCTTCAACATTGGCATCACCGATGCGAAAGTCTATCTTGTCGGCAACATCCGAGCCTTCTATCCAGGGACGGGTGAAATCTTCCATCTCGTCGTTGATTTCGAAAGTGTATAGCTTGCCACCTTCCTGCAGTCCCTGCGCCAGGCAGATAGCACTATAGCCGCTGAACGTGCCTACTTCCAGAATATTTTCAGGACGTATCATCTGTACAAGCATCTTGAGCAGGCGCCCCTGAATATGACCACTTGCCATACGGCCGTGAATGGTATGGATATTCGTGGCTCTGTAAAGACGATATAGATAATCGCCTTCGGGCTCAATATGCTGGCAGATGTATTTGTCGATAAGTTCTGTCTCAGTCATATTTATTGGTTGGCTAGGATTCCTGCAATGGCAAGGTCGTAAGAAGCCAGACCGAAACCGCAGATGACTCCGAGGCAAGCGCAGGAAATATAAGAATGATGGCGGAATTCTTCGCGTTTATGCACATTGGAGATGTGAACCTCAACGCAAGGACATTTCAAGCTCCGAATGCAGTCTTGCAGGGCAATGCTTGTATGGGTATAGGCACCTGCATTGAGAACTACTCCATCGTAAGAGAATCCCACTTCCTGTAATTTGTTGATAAGTTCACCCTCGATATTGCTCTGATAGTAATCTATCTCAACATCAGGATATTTAGCCTTTAATTGAGGTAAGTAACTCTCGAAAGAATTGCTGCCATAAATACCTGGTTCACGAACACCTAAAAGGTTCAGGTTCGGACCATTGATGATTTGTATTTTCATAAACAATCGATTTTTATTTTCTAAATCAATATTTTTTTGTATCTTTGCGGCAGAGAGCAGACGCTGTGTCTTGAATGAAGAAAAAGACAAAGAGCATCAATTCTCTGCTTTCAGATGCAAAGGTAAGAATAAAAATGGAAACAGACAAGAAAATTGGTAATGATTTTATAAGGAACTATATGAGATACCTCAAGTTGGAGCGCAGCTACTCGCTCAATACGCTTGAGGCGTACCGTCATGATTTGCAATTCCTGATAGAATATGGAGAAAAGAATGACAAGTCGCTCCTGGAAATGAAATTGGAAGATTTGGAAAACTTTTCTGCCAGCTTGCATGATAAGAAGATTGTAGCCCGCTCGCAAGCCCGTATTCTGAGCGGAGTGCGTTCATTTTATCGCTTTCTGGTACTTGACGGTTATATAAAGGATGATCCGACAGAACTCTTGCCCTCTCCGCAAATAGGACAGCACTTGCCAGAGTATCTTTCGGTGGAAGAAGTGGATGCCCTGGAAGGGGCTATAGACTTATCCAAATGGGAAGGACAGCGCAACAAGGCGATTATCGAAACGCTCTTCTCTTGTGGACTTCGGGTTTCTGAGTTGGTTAACCTCAAGAAAAGTAACTTGTTTGAGGAAGAAAAGTTTATCCGGGTACTTGGAAAAGGAAGTAAGGAACGACTTGTGCCAATCTCGGACAAAGCATTGAAGGAAATCAACTTATGGTATATAGACCGGAATCTCATGAAAATAAAACCAGGTGAAGAAGACTATGTGTTTCTGAATCGTAGAGGAGCTCATTTGACACGCAATATGATACTTATCATGATCAAGCAGACTGCCCAAGATGCAGGTATTAAAAAAACAATCTCTCCTCATACTCTGAGACACAGTTTTGCCACAGCTCTGTTGAAGGGAGGGGCTGATCTTAGAGTTATACAGGACTTGCTTGGACATGAGGATATCGGGACAACAGAAGTCTATACTCATATAGAAACTTCCGACCTTCGCGAAGCTATTTTGAATCATCATCCACGCAATATCAAGAAGTAAATCGGGCATTCTGAGGAAAATGTAGCCACATGGTCCTCGGAATGCTCGTTTTTTCTATAGAAAATAGCAGAATCTGAAAAAAAATGCGTAACTTTGCAGCCGCAAATGAATGAATATCAATAATTAATAGAAAATAAAGAAGAAAATATGGCATATTTGTTTTCATCAGAATCAGTTTCTGAAGGACATCCAGATAAAGTATCTGATCAGATTTCAGACGCATTGCTAGACCAGTTCCTGGCATACGATGACCATTCTCACTGTGCAATAGAGACTTTTTGTACTACCGGTCAGGTTGTCATCATGGGCGAGGTGCGTTCTAATGTATACGTTGACTTGCAGACCATTGCACGTAAGACTATCAAGAAGATTGGTTATACCAAGAGCGAGTATCAGTTTGATGGTGATTCTTGTGGTATTCTTACTGCAATTCATGAGCAGAGCGATGACATCAACCGTGGCGTAAGTCGTGAGGAAGATGAGAATCAGGGTGCTGGTGACCAGGGTATGATGTTCGGTTATGCTACTAATGAAACCGAAAACTACATGCCTGTATCACTTGACTTGGCACAGCTCATCATGCGAGTACTTGCAGATATCCGTAAGGAAGGCAAGGTGATGACTTATCTTCGTCCAGACTCCAAGAGTCAGGTTACTATCGAGTACTCTGATGATAATATTCCACAGCGCATCGATACTATCGTTGTTTCTACCCAGCATGATGATTTCATCAAGAAGGAAAATGGTGAGGATGACGATGAGGCTATGCTGGCTAAGATTCGTGAGGATGTACTCAATATCTTGATTCCACGTGTCAAGACACACTTGAGCGACAAGGTTTTGGCTCTCTTCAACGATGATATCAAATATTTTGTAAACCCAACCGGTAAGTTCGTTATTGGTGGCCCTCATGGAGATACAGGTCTTACAGGTCGTAAGATTATCGTAGATACCTATGGCGGTAAGGGTGCTCATGGTGGTGGTGCATTCTCTGGTAAGGACTCTAGTAAGGTAGACCGTTCTGCAGCTTATGCAGCTCGTTATATCGCCAAGAACATGGTAGCTGCTGGGGTTGCAGACGAAATGTTGGTACAGGTAAGTTATGCTATCGGCGTGGCTGAACCTGTAAGCATCTATGTGAATACTTATGGTAGAAGTCATGTGAATATGACTGATGGAGAAATTGCAACGAAGATTGCTGAGATGTTCGACCTCCGTCCAAAGGCTATTGAGCGCCAATTGAAATTGCGCCAGCCAATGTTCTTTGAGACTGCAGCTTATGGACACATGGGACGTAAGAACGAAGTAGTAGAGAAGACCTTTACCAGCCGTTACCATGAGGCAAAGACCATGAAGGTTGAACTTTTCACATGGGAGAAACTTGACAAGGTAAACGAAATAAAGAAAGCATTCGGACTATAAGAAAAGAATAAAATAAAGAATGGTGCAACAAGCAGATTCGATATTGACAGCAGAAACAGCACTTGAGGCTGCAGAACAGCAGCAGGTGTTGAAGCAACATGGCAGCCAACTCACACCCAAACAGGTGTTGAGTTGGCTGCCAAAGAATGCAACCCCTGCTCAGCAAGATTCAATGATACGCGCGCACATTAAACCTAGTGAAATACACTGGAGTGAAATGCCCGACACGTTGCATCTACCAGGACATAAACCAGGAAAGAGTTTTCGAGATGTCAGTTTACCACAGTATTATCGCGAATCATTCTTTTCTAAGGATTCATTGTTTCACCCAGAACTGAAAGGTGGCCGATTAGGTGTTGCCGGAGATCCTTTACCCTATACGGTGGCAGGAGATAATTTCATCACCTCACTCTTGTTGCTCTGTTTTGTGTTGGCTTGTGTGGCATTCGCCAAAACCAAACAACTCATTCTGCGACAGGCAAAGACTTTCTTCCGTACTCCGTCGTTGGGAACAACTGAGATATCGGAGACAAGTAATGAAATCAGATTCCAGTTCTTCTTCGTGTTACAGACGTGTCTCCTGATAGCTATAGGATATTTCATTTATTCCAAGGCTTCTATCAGCGATACTTTTACCATCGAGCAATATCAGGTAATAAGTATATATGCAGGATGCGTGGGAGGATATTTCCTAATGAAGGCAATCCTCTATTGTATATCGGGATGGGTGTTCTTTGATAAGAAAAAAAATGTACAATGGCTCAAGGCTTATCTCTTTCTGATATCCTGCGAAGGGGTAGCTTTATTCCCTATGGTGATGCTACTTTCATATTTTGATTTGTCACTCCAAGTGGCTGTCATTTATACGCTAGTAGTACTAGGAATAGTTAAAATATTATCGTTTTACAAGACATATCTAATCTTTTTTAAAAGAAATGGTGTGTTTTTGCAAATATTTTTGTACTTTTGTGCCCTCGAAGTGGTACCGTTGTTTGCCCTATGGGGTGGACTCATATTGATAAGTCATTATCTGAAAATAAACTTTTAAGACAAAATGGTAAAGAAGATTTTAGTTTCTCAACCCAAACCAGCAAGTGAGAAGTCTCCTTATTTTGATATTGAAAAAGAATTCGGAGTGGAATGTGTTTTCCGCCCATTCTTTAAGGTTGAGGGACTTACAGCTAAGGAATTCCGTCAGCAGAAGATTAATCTGTTAGACTATACTGCTGTGGTATTTACATCACGTCATGCAGTAGACAACTATTTTAAGTTGGCAAAAGAAATGCGCATTACCATCCCTGAAGACATGAAATACTTTTGTGTCATCGAGACGATTGCGCTCTACATCCAGAAGTATGTGCAGTATCGTAAGCGCAAGGTTTTCTTTGGCGATACAGGTAAGATTGATGGTTTGATGGCACAGATGGCTCGCCATAAGACTGAAAAGTATCTCGTTCCATTGAGCTGCGTTCATAATGATGATATCAAGGACTTGCTTGATGAGAAGAAGTTGAAACACACTGAGTGTGTGATGTATCGTACTGTAAGTAATGATTTTACAGAAGAGGAGATAAAGAACTTCGACTATGACATGATGGTTTTCTTCAGTCCAACAGGCGTAAAGGCTCTTAAGAAGAATTTCCCAAAGTTTGAACAGGGCAATATTGCTTTGGCTGCTTTTGGACCAGCTACAGCCAAAACTGTGGCAGATGAGAATCTTCGCCTTGACTTAGAGGCTCCTACTAAGGAATTCCCTTCTATGACTGGAGCGCTGAAAGATTATCTGAAACGTCATAATAAATAGAATATTAGAGAATTATAAATATGTCAGACCAAAGAGTATACACATTCGGAAAAAACGAGCATCTATGCAAGCATTTGCTGATAGATCAGCTCTTTAAGGGACATGCCAAGGCTATGACGGCATGGCCTATACGAATGGTATATTTACTGGTTGACAAAAATGAAGAGCAGGAGCAGTCGGTGCAGGTGCTGATCAGTGTTTCCAAACGCTTTTTTAAGCGAGCTGTGAAACGTAATAGGGTGAAGCGACAAATTAGGGAAGCTTTTCGCTATAACAAGATAGCTTTGGAATCACAGATGAGGGAACTGCCGGGTAAGCAATTGCTTGTGGCTTTCATTTGGCAAGATAGCAAATTGCATGAATCGGCTGAAATCAATGCCAAAATGCAACAGCAGATGAAGCGATTGGCTGAGAAATTGCAAAATGAAATGGAAGTGACGGAATCATCTTGTGTTGAGCCAAGTTTATGAGAAAGTTGTTGCATTCTTTAATGCTTGGAATAAAAAAAGCATTGATGTGGGGATTGTTGCTACCAATCATCTTCTATCAGAAGTGCATAACCCCTTATACGCCACCATCATGCCGCTTTCAGCCCACTTGCTCAGAATATGCGAGACAAGCCATTCTGAAGCATGGTCCGTTCAAAGGACTTGCTTTGGCTATATGGCGTATCTTGAGATGCAACCCTTGGGGTGGCTCGGGCTATGATCCCGTGCCGTAAGTTTCCAACTGTATCGTTGGGCCCCATATACATATTGTATAATATATAAAGAAATCACATTCGATGGCAAAAAATTTTGTTGAAGAATTGAAATGGCGTGGTATGCTGGCACAGATTATGCCAGGTACTGAGGAATACCTTAACACCCACATGGTGTCTGCCTATCTCGGAACAGACCCTACTGCAGACTCTCTGCACATCGGTCACCTTTGCGGTATCATGATGTTGCGTCACTTGCAGCGTTGTGGTCACAAACCTTATCTCCTCGTGGGAGGTGCTACAGGTATGATTGGCGACCCTTCTGGCAAGAGCCAGGAGCGTAATCTTCTCGACTCTGAGACTCTCTATCATAACCAGGAAGCTATCAAGAAGCAGGTTTCTAAGTTCCTCGACTTCGATGGCAATGAGCCTAACAAGGCTGAGTTGGTTAACAACTACGACTGGATGAAGGACTTCACCTTCCTTGACTTTGCTCGCGTGGTAGGTAAGCACATTACTGTTAACTATATGATGGCGAAGGATAGCGTGCAGAAGCGCTTGAATGGTGAGGCTCGTGACGGTTTGTCTTTCACGGAGTTCACCTATCAGTTGCTACAGGGCTACGACTTCCTCTATCAGTATGAGAAGTATGGTGTCCGCCTCCAGTTGGGTGGTAATGACCAGTGGGGTAACATGACTACCGGTACTGAGTTGATTCACCGTACATTAGGTAACGATGCAGAGTGCTTCTGCCTCACTTGTCCTTTGATTACCAAGGCAGACGGCAAGAAGTTCGGTAAGACAGAGAGTGGTAACATCTGGTTGGATCGCAACCGCACAACTCCTTATGCTTTCTACCAGTTCTGGTTGAACGTAAGCGATGATGATGCAGAGAAGTATATCAAGATCTTCACCGACCTTGACAAGGAGACTATTGATGCCCTCGTAGAGGAGCACAAGCAGGATCCAGGTCGCCGTGTACTCCAGAAGCGTCTGGCTGAGGAGGTTACCATAATGGTTCATTCTCAGGAGGATTTGGATATGGCTATCGCAGCCAGCAACATCCTCTTCGGTAAGGCAACCAAGGAGAATCTGGCACAGCTCGATGAGGCTACATTGAACGATGTATTCGCTAATGTTCCTCACTACGACCTCGACAAGAACCTGCTCGGTGGAACTGCTGTAGATCTCTTCAATCAGGAGGGTATGCAGATTTTCCCAAGCAAGAGCGAGATGCGCAAGCTCGTTAAGGGTGGTGGCGTTTCACTCAACAAGGAGAAACTCAATGCATTCGACCAGGTAATCACTGCTGAAGACCTGATTGACGGCAAGTATCTTTTGGTTCAGAAAGGTAAGAAGAACTACTTCTTGATTACCGTTAAGTAATCGTTAAAAGTATTGAAAATATTTGGTAGTGGAGAAAAAATCCACTACCTTTGCATTCGATTTGCTTGTCCTATGGTGTAATGGTAGCACTACAGTTTTTGGTTCTGTCAGTGGTGGTTCGAATCCGCCTGGGACAACAAGTCATAAATAACCCTTCAGGTCTTTGCGGATTTGGAGGGTTATTTTGTTATATAAGAGTTTAGTTTAGGTAGAGAAGGTTTATGCAAGAGATAGACTTGATATTTCAGCAGCATTATCGTCCACTATGTCTTTATGCCACTCATTATCTGCATGATATCGATGAGGCTGAAGACGTGGTGCAGGATTGTTTTGTGAAATTGATAAGCAGGAGCATCATGCCGGAAAACATCAAGGCTTTCTTATATACCTCTGTGCGCAATGCCTGCATCGACCGGTTGCGCCGCCAGTCTCCGATAGATACGGAGATTTCTCCTTCTGACTTGAGCGGCACAATCTCTGATAATCAGGCGCAGGAAAGTTCTTTCCGGGAGGCGGAACTGTGGACGGCTATCGAAAAATTGCCCGAGCGATGTAGGGAAATCTTCCTGATGAGCAAGCGTGACGGTATGACTTATCGGGAGATAGCCGAAGAACTCAACCTGTCGGAAAAGACCGTGGAGCATCAGATTTCCAAGGCTTTAAAGACCTTGCGAGGCAAGAAAGAGGATTTTCTTGCAGATTTTTTCTATATTTTACCTTTCATCCATGGGGGTATTCTGTAATTCTTGCGTTATAGCAATAAAAAAATGAATAAAAGTACAGTTATGAAAGGTAAAGAGTTTATTTTTGCGCTCTCAATTCTAGCCTTGCCAGCTCCAACGTTGGCAGGCACGCCGAAGATGATGGTGGAAGCCCAGGCTGCTACCACCATCCGTCAGCAGATGGATTGGCTGCACCGCATCAGGAAAATCAACTTCGTCTATGATTCATCGCTTGATGGGGAATTGAACATCAAGTATCATGGACCAGACATCCAGCATCTTTCGGTGAAGAAGGCACTGAAGGTGCTTTTCGGGAAAACTCTATTCTATATAATATCAATGCGAACTATGTGATATTGAAGCGAAAACCCATACAACAAATATCTACATCTTACACGAATATTAATCACAAGGTTCAGCAGGTTCAGCGTCGCCACACTCTCAGCGGATACGTCCGTGACGAGAGTGGCGAATCGCTGATCAATGCCACCATCTATGATCTGACGGATGGCATCGGTACTACATCCAATGAATATGGTTTCTTTTCGCTTACCCTGCCCGAGGGCGAGCACCAGCTCCGCTTTTCGTATGTGGGTTATGCCGACAAGGTGGAGAAAGTGAATCTCTCGAAAGATATGCATCATAATATGGCGCTCCGTGTTGATGCTAAATTGCCTGAGGTGGTGGTAGATGGCGATTTGAACTCTCCGCTTCTTACCACGCAAACCGGTAAGCGCTCCTTTTCGAACAAGGATATCAAAACCGAGTTCGCCCTGATGTCTTCGCCTGATGTGGTGAAAACCCTGCAGCGCGTGAGTGGAGTGGCAGAAGGACAGGAGTTGGCAAGCGGACTCTATGTGCATGGTGGTAATGGTGACGAGAATCTTTATCTGATAGATGGTACTCCGCTTTATGATACGAATCATGCGCTGGGTCTTTTCTCCAGTTTCAATGCCGATGTGGTGAAGAACGTGGATTTCTACAAGAGTGGCTTTCCTGCACGATATGGTGGAAGATTGTCGTCGGTGGTGGATGTGCGTACAGCCGATGGAAACATGAATCAGTTTCATGGTGCCTATCGTATCGGACTGCTTGATGCCAGTGTGCAGTTTGAGGGACCTATCCAGAAAGGCAAGACCTCTTATAATATAGGTATGCGCCGTTCCTGGTTGGATCTGCTGTCCCGTCCCTTGACCAAGGCTTTCTCTGAGCCAGACGATAAACTTTCGATAGGTTATTACTTCATGGACTTGAATGCCAAGGTAACCCATCGTTTCAACGACCGTTCGAAAATAGACTTGAGTCTCTATCACGGAAAAGACAGTTGGGACGTGAAGGATGATTATGATGAAAGTAAGGAGGATGGGTATCAACCCAACCAAAGCTATGACAAGGACTTGACGAAGTCGCAGCTGGATTGGGGAAACTTTAATGTTGCACTCAACTGGAACTACCTGTTCTCTCCGAAGCTCTTTTCAAACATTACAGCGGTGTATTCCCATAATCGTTCCAAGTTGTATTCCTTGGATGATGATCGTTACATCAGCCCATCGGGAGAGAATGCCACTTCTATCACTCACTTGGAGCATGGTTATACCTCAACGATTTATGATGCGGGCTATCGTCTGGCATTCGATTACCGTCCGAACCCTCGTCATCATTTCCGTTTTGGAAGCGACTATACGATGCATCTCTTTCGCCCCCAGACAGCTATGCAATTGGATTATACTGGATATGAGGGAAATGCATCAGCCCAAGTTGATACCATCCGAATGAATAGTAGTAATCGTCATGTGGCGCATGAGTGGACGGCATACGCAGAGGATGAAATCAATATCAACCGCAACTGGAGTATGAATGTTGGCTTCAATATGGCCCTTTTTCATATCAGTAATAAGAACTTCTTGAATATCGACCCACGTTTTGCCCTGAAATATCAACTGAGCAATGAGGTGTCGCTGAAGGCTTCCTTTACTCAGATGACCCAGTATGTGCATAAGGTCTCTAACAGCTACTTGTCCTTGCCTACAGATTATTGGGTACCGACTACCCGAAATCTGAAGCCAATGCGTTCTTATCAGTTTGCGGCAGGAATCTATGCCCAGCCCAACCGCCATTGGCTTCTGTCGCTCGAAGGGTATTACAAGTTGTCCAAGCATCTGCTTCAATACAGCAGTTGGGTAGGCATAGAGCCGCCTGCTGAGCATTGGGATTCGCAAGTGATGGATGGCAAGGGGCTCTTCTATGGCGTTGAGGCTGATGCCACTTATCGCACCAATCATCTGACCTTGAGTGGTTCTTATACGCTCTCTTGGAACAAGCGAAAGTATGATGACTTCTATCAGGATTGGTATTACGACAAGTTTGACAACCGCCATAAGTTGAATCTGTCCTTGCGATATGCGTTTAACAAGAAGGTGAGTTGCTTTGCGGTCTGGAACTATCACACGGGCAATCATGCCACGGTGCCAACCCAGTTGGCGGCATTGCCAAGCTTGCCAGATCAAGAAGGCAAGTATTACGGGAATTGGTGGAATTCCGCCTCTTATGTCTATGCCATCCCCAATAATTTGACGCTTCCAGCTTATCATCGCTTGGACTTGGGATTCGATTTCCGTCATGTCACCAAGCATGGACATGAGCGCATTTGGAATTTGAGCATCTATAATGCTTATTGCCATCTCAACTCGATGTACAGATCGGAAGAGCGTCGTGTAGGGAAAGAGTGTAGATCTCGGTGGTCGCCGTATCATTAAACAAAAAAAAAAAAAAAAAAAAAAAAACGACAGAAACGTAGCAAAGTAAAACAAGCAAACAAAACATAGCAAAGTATTCCAGTACCATCGA
>USQD01000007.1 GCA_900556795.1 uncultured Prevotella sp.
GGTATTTATACCTTGGGTGACCAATTAAAACAAACTAGAAGACAGATAAATTATGGAATTTACCGCTCAACAAATAGCCCAGTTCGTTCAGGGCCGTGTGGAAGGTGATGAGAATGCAACAGTCAACACCTTCGCTAAAATCGAAGAAGGCAAGGAAGGTGCAATCTCGTTCCTTTCTAACCCTAAATACACTCACTTCGTGTACGACACGAAGTCTAGCATCGTGCTCATTGATGAGACTGTAGAACTGGAACATCCAGTCAGCGCTACCCTCATCCGTGTGAAGAACGCCTACGAATGTGTGGCTAAGCTGCTTCAGATGTACGAGTCTATGAAACCAAAGAAGACAGGCATCGACCCATTGGCTTTTGTTTCTCCAAAGGCTAAGGTGGCAGAGAACGTCTATATTGGCGCTTTCGCTTATATTAGCGATGGTGCAGAGGTGGGCGAAGGTAGCCAGATTTATCCTCACGCCTACATCGGCGAGGGTGTGAAGATTGGCAAGAATGCCCTCATCTACCCTAACGTAACCGTTTATCACGGCTGTAAGCTCGGCGATAACGTGACTCTCCATGCAGGTTGTGTCATCGGTGCTGATGGCTTCGGCTTCGCTCCAGGACCTGATGGATACGACAAGATTCCTCAGATTGGTATCGTAACCATCGAGGATGATGTGGAGATTGGTGCCAACACTTGCGTTGACCGCTCTACCATGGGCTCTACCTACGTTCGCAAGGGCGTGAAGCTCGACAACCTGGTTCAGATTGCCCACAACACCGACATCGGTGCCAACACCGTGATGTCTTCTCAGGTGGGTGTAGCCGGCAGTACCAAGGTAGGCGAATGGTGTATGTTTGGCGGACAGGTAGGTATCGCCGGTCACATCACCATCGGCGACAAGGTGTTCCTCGGAGCACAGAGCGGTGTGCCAGGCAGCCTCAAGAGCGGCCAGCAGCTCATCGGTACTCCTCCTATGGAGCAGCGTGCTTACTTCAAGTCACAGGCCATCTTCCGTCGCCTGCCAGAGATGTACAAGGAACTCAACGACCTGAAGAAGCAAATTGAAGAATTGAAGAAAAACAATTAAAAATAATAAGGCACGGATGACACGGATGACGCGGAGGCTAATGCCACTAAGGATTCCGAAGAAAACGCAGAGAAAAAAATCCGTGTAATCCGTACCTAAAAAATGAATATAATTATGTCAAAACAGAAGACACTGAAAGGTAGTTTCTCTCTTTGCGGCAAGGGATTGCACACAGGCTTGAGCCTCACCGTGACTTTCAATCCTGCACCAGAGAACACCGGTTATAAGATACAGCGCATCGACCTCGAAGGCGAGCCTATCATCCAGGCTGTAGCCGAGAACGTCGTTGAAACCCAGCGTGGCACCGTACTCGGTAAGGGCGATATCCGCATCTCTACCATCGAGCATGGTATGTCAGCACTCTATGCCCTCGGCATCGACAACTGTTTCATCCAGGTTAACGGTCCTGAGTTCCCTATCCTCGACGGCTCTGCATCCATGTATGTAGAGAAGATTCAGAGCGTAGGCATCCAGGAGCAGAACGCAGAGAAGGACTATTATATCATCCGTCATAAGATTGAGGTGAAGGACGACAACGGTTCTGTCATCACCATTCTTCCAGACGAGGAGTTCAGCATCACGGCGATGTGTTCTTTCGAGAGCAAGTTCATCAACAGCCAGTTTGCTACCCTCGACAAGATGGAGACCTACGTTGACGAGATTGCTTCTGCACGTACCTTCGTTTTCGTTCGCGATATCATGCCATTGCTTCAGGCTAACCTCATCAAGGGTGGCGACTTGGACAATGCCATCGTTATCTACGAGCGCCAGGTAGAGCAGGCTCAGCTCGATCAGCTCGCTGACCATCTCAAGGTGCCTCACATGGATGCCAGCAAGTTGGGTTACATCCAGCACCGTCCTTTGCAGTGGGAGAACGAGTGTACTCGCCATAAGCTGCTCGACATCATCGGCGATATGGCGCTCATCGGCAAGCCTATCAAGGGTCGCATCATCGCTACCCGTCCGGGCCACACCGTGAACAACAAGTTCGCCCGTCTCATGCGCAAGGAGATCCGCAAGCACGAAATCCAGGCTCCTATCTACGATCCAAACGAGGAGCCAATCATGGATAATATCCGCATCCGCCAGCTCCTGCCTCATCGCTATCCAATGCAGTTGGTAGATAAGGTCATCGCCATGGGTCCTACCAGCATCGTGGGCGTTAAGAACGTAACCAGCAACGAGCCATTCTTCACCGGTCACTTCCCAGAGGAGCCAGTAATGCCAGGCGTTCTCCAGGTAGAGGCGATGGCACAGTGTGGCGGCCTGCTCGTATTGAACCAGCTGGAAGAGCCTGAGCGCTGGAGCACTTACTTCATGAAGCTCGACGACGTGAAGTTCCGCAAGAAGGTGGTTCCAGGTGATACTCTCCTCTTCCGTGTGGAGTTACTCGCACCAGTGCGCCATGGCATCAGCTCAATGAAGGGCTACATGTTCGTAGGCGATCAGGTGGTGGCAGAGGCTACTTTCACTGCACAGATTGTTAAGAACAAGTAATAATAAAATAGAAATATGAATCAGATTAGTCCATTAGCGTTTGTTCATCCAGAGGCAAAACTCGGTGACAACAACATTATCGGTCCTTTCTGCTATATCGACAAGGACACCGTTTTGGGCGATAACAACGTATTGCAGAACAGCGTTACCATCCACGTGGGCGCTCGTATCGGCAACAATAATGAATTCTTCCCAGGCGCCAGCATCTCTACAAAGCCTCAGGACTTGAAGTTCAAGGGCGAGCAGACAACCTGCGAGGTGGGCGACAACAACAGCATCCGTGAGAACGTTACTATCTCTCGTGGTACAGCCTCTAAGGGCAAAACCGTGGTAGGCAGCAACAACCTCCTGATGGAGACTGTTCACGTGGCTCACGACTGTGAGTTGGGCAGCGGCTTGATTATCGGTAATTCTACCAAGTTTGCCGGCGAGGTGGTTGTAGATGACAACGCCATCGTCAGTGCCAACGTTCTCGTTCATCAGTTCTGCCACATCGCAGGCTACGTGATGATCCAGGGCGGTTGCCGTTTCTCTCAGGATATTCCTCCTTATATCATTGCCGGCAAGGAGCCTACCCGCTATTGCAGCATCAACCTCATCGGTTTGCGTCGCCGTGGTTTCAGCAACGAGACCATCCAGAACATCCACGAGGCTTATCGCCTGCTCTACAGCAAGGGCATCCTGAAGGAAGGTATCGAGGAAATCAAGAAGAACCTTGAGGTGACTAAGGAAATCCAGTACATCATCGACTTCGTAGAGAGTTCTCAGCGAGGCATCATTCGATAATGAAAACTTTAATTGTAGTGCTCGGTCCTACCGGTGTAGGTAAGACCGAGCTCTGTCTTTCTCTGGCAGAGCATCTCTCTATACCTATTATTAATGCCGACTCCCGCCAGATCTTCGCTGAACTCCCTATCGGAACCGCAGCGCCTACTGCCGAACAGCAGCAGCGGGTGAAGCATTATTTCGTAGGAAACCACCACATCGAAGATTATTACAGCGCTGCTCAATACGAGGCCGATGTGATGAATCTCCTGGAAGAAGAAATCTTCAAGAATCACGATGTGGCGCTGCTTACAGGCGGCAGCATGATGTATATCGATGCCGTATGCAAGGGTATCGACGATATTCCTACCGTGCGGGATGACATCCGTACCTGGATGAAACAGCGCCTGGAAGCCGAAGGCTTGGAAGCGCTGGTAGAAGAACTCCACAAGATGGACCCGGAGCATTGGGCGATAGTAGATAAGAAGAATCCACGCCGCGTGGTGCATGCCCTGGAAATCTGTCACCAGACAGGCAAGACCTATACTTTTTTCCGAGTAGCCGAAAAGAAGCAGCGACCTTTCCGCATCATCAAGATAGGCCTGAACCGCGACCGTGCCGAATTGTACGACCGAATCAATCAGCGTGTGCTGATGATGATGGAGGAAGGCCTGGAGGCAGAAGCCCGCAGCGTATATCCACACAAGGGTCTCACCGCCTTGAGAACCGTGGGCTACAAGGAAATGTTTGCCTATTTCGATGGCGAGATAGACAAGGATGAAGCCATCCGCCAGATACAGTCGCATAGCCGTGAATACATGCGCAAGCAGCTCACCTGGTTTAAGCGAGATGCCGAAATCCACTGGTATCATCCCGACCAGCAGGATGAAATCATCCGATTTATTGATGATACAATAGGAAAATAAATGTATACACCCACACGCCCTGAAAGGGCAGAAGCTCCTAGCCCAGGGTAACACCCTGGGTATATAGCAAATAACCAAGTCGCCCTGAAAGGGCAAAAGCTTTAAAAACAATACGCTTTTGTTCCTTCAGGGCGACTTTTAATTCCTACATCTCCACCTGATTCACAATCTCACCATCAAACATATTGATGATTCTATCGGCATAATTGGCATCATGCAGCGAGTGGGTTACCATCACGATGGTAGTGCCCTCCTTGTGCAGTTCAGAAAGCAGTTCCATCACCTCCTTGCCATTCTTAGAATCCAGATTTCCCGTAGGCTCATCGGCAAGAATCAGCTTAGGATGCGGAAGGATGGCACGGGCGATAGCGGTGCGCTGCTGCTGACCGCCCGAAAGCTGCGACGGGAAATGCTTGGCACGATGGGATATCGCCACTCGCTCCATCACATCCTCGGCACGCTTACGGCGCTCCTTACCCGAAACTCCCATATACAGAAGCGGCAACTCGATATTCTCTACCACATTCAACTCATCAATCAGGTTGAAACTCTGGAACACAAAACCTATCATTCCTCTTCTTATCAGGGTACGCTCGCTCTCCTTCAGCGTGCTTACATCCTTGCCGTCGAGCAGATAGCTGCCGCTTGTAGGATTATTCAGCAGACCAATGATGTTCAGCAAGGTAGATTTGCCACATCCCGAAGGACCCATGATGGCAACAAACTCGCCTTCCTTCACCTGCAAACTGATATTACGCAAAGCCCAGGTCTCCACTTCTTCTGTCTGAAATACTTTCTTGATATTATCTAATTGTATCATAATCTTTATCGTTTCTTTAAATTCATATTATACTTTTATACTTTCAAATGACGCATTTTATTCCTTTGCAAGAATCTCCGAAGGATCCACCTTCATGATCTTGCGTACCTGGCAGGCAATGATAGCAGCAATGAAGCCTATCACTATCACTACACTCAGGATGATAGGGAGGCTAGGATTGATTTCTACCATATCGAACATCTGACTCAGAACGATATGGAACAGCAACATGGCTACCACCGCAAATACCATGGCGATAAGCGTAATCACCAGATAGGTTCTTCCGAAGAGTTTGACAATATCCTTTGTCAGGGCGCCGTTCACCTTGCGGATAGCCACCTCCTTCTTGCGGGTCTGCGTATCCAGCATCACCGTACTGAAGATGCTTATCAGACAGATAGCCAGACTCACGATAGCCAGGATCCACGCAATATTTTGCAGTATTTCCAACGCAAACATACTCCTTGCCATATAGTCACGCAGATTGGATGACATCGGTTTTACCACAGCAGGCTCCAATTTCTGTATCATTCTATCTACAGCAATCTGCATCTCCTTATATTCACCCGGCTTTGCCACAAGAATATAATGTGTGGCACCATAAGCCTCTTTGGGGTCTATGACTATGAATGAGTATATATCAATTTTAAAACTCCCCTGATAAGGTATCGACTGGAACGTTCCGGCTATCTGATACGAATCCATCTCATCTACGGTCAATATATCATTAGAAGCAACATGATGCTGGCGCATCTGCTTATACAACTCCTCATTTACCAGGATACATTTCTTCCGGTTTGCCTTCGGCTTCCAATTCACCTTGATCTTGAAGAAATCGAGATAGGAGGTATCTGATGTCATCTGAATTTTATAACTCGTCACATTATTATAGCTAGCATAAGGATCGCCTTGCCAAGCCGCCTTGCTGAACTCCTTGTTCTCTGCCAGCTCGTTAACTTGCAAAACTCCCCAGCTATAAGGAATCCATCGTTCCACCTGCGGTAAATGGATGAGCTTGTCTCTAAGGCGCTGGACATTTTCTGCCGCATTTGTCTGCAGATACAGACTCTGCTTGTATGCACACTCGTCATCAGGAATATGGTTGAAATCTGCCATCTTGCCCACCCAGCACAGGAGGCAGAAAGTAACACCCAGAAAGAACATACTGATCATCACCTGCACACCCAGCATCGTATTGCGGAACCAATGGTTATGGCTTCTTCTCATTCCTGATTCGAGTGCTTGCGTACGCTTACAAATGCGACTCAGCACAATCCAGATGATGGCGAGACACAGCATCATAACCACCAGCCCAATCACCAGACTATAGAGATACAGATGACTGATGGTTCCTAACTCAGAGGTGATTTCTGCAAACTGAGGCCTTGCCAGATAATCACAAATCCAGGACCCCATCAATACTGCCACCAAATAAGCCACCAGCACAATCACCACCACCTCGGTAGCAAACATGGAGAAGAGTTGGAGGCGTGTGGCACCATTGGTAATACGGAGCGAGATTTCACGTCTGCGCATCCAGAACAGTTGCGTCTGCATTCTCAGGAAACCGATGATGGCAGCCAGCAGAATCAACGAACCTATCAGATAAGTGATGGAACGGGCAATAGCAACGGTTGAATACTCTTCGCTCAACCGATCTTTCAGCTTTTCGGTTTTTACCTTCAGCCCCAATGGTTTCAACCTGCCGTTCACCTCTGCTTTCAACTGTTGTGGCGTACATCCCTCTTTCAGCACCACATACAAATTCTCTGCATAAAATTGCTCGGGATCCATATCTTCCAACTCCCATGGCGAGTAAAAGAGAGCAGAACTTTTTTGCTCAGTCAATGACAAGTCTTGATAGACATCCACCAATCTCAACTGATAATTTCCATAGTCTTTACTCAAACGAATACTTGCACCCACAGGATTCTTGTCACCAAAGATTTGCTTTGCCTGCTTTTCGTTGATAATGGCATCATGAGGCCCCAGCACCTTAATCTTTTCGCCCGTAATGGCAGAACGGATACCTACAAAGTTGGGATAATGACGGTCAAGGGGAACGGCATGCAACTGCATCTTTCGCTTTGTCTTGCCGTTTAGGGTAAACTCAGCCCAGCCGCCTGTAAGCATACCATTAGGAGCGTAAGGTCCCTGCTCTATGCAACGAGGTCCTCCATTCGCCTTCACCGCCCTTACGATATCACCATTGATACGAATTGAATGATCCGATTGACGTTTTTGGATGGAATCAAACCGGAGGTTATAAACCCTGTCATAATAAGGTTCATGGTTAATGGAAGCCATGCGGAAATTCTGCAGAAACGAATGCACCGTGGCAAGCGTCACCATACCGATGGCAAGCGACAGGATGCTGCCCAGAGTCTGCACCTTGTACTTGAGAATGTTGCGCAGGGCAACCTTCAGGTTGTGTAATAACATGTTCATATTTACTAGTCTTTATATAATTTATTTACGTGAAAGATTGGTTTTTATTATTTATGAGAGATTTTGTTTTTGATGATCTCTGATAAAAATCTATCTCAAATCTATCTCTTTTTCGCTGGCGATTTGGGCATATCCGCTTACGATAACCTTGTCGCCCGGCTTCAATCCGGAAGTGATTTCGAATTGCTGCGGATTCTGTCTGCCTACATTGATATTCACCCGCTGCGCTTTCTTGCCATCTTCAGATACCCGGAATATCCAATATCCGTTGGTCGTTTGGAAGAAATCGCCATTCGGAATCACCAAGGCTTGCTCCGGCTTGCCCAATTCCAACAGCACCCGATAACTCTTGCCCAATCGGATATTGGCGGGAGTCTTGCCACTGAAAGTTAATTCGCAGACAAACTGATGGTCTTTCACCTCAGGAATCACCCGTGATACGCGAAGCGGAAACTGATGACCGTCATACTCAATATGAGCAGGAAGTCCGGCGATAACGCGGTCGATGTAATACTCAGCCAGCGAAACCTGCAGTTTAAACTGGCTCATCACCTTGATCTGTCCGATACTCGCCCCCGACGAAACCTGCTGACCTTGGGTTACTCCCAAATAACTCAGTTGTCCGCTTACGGGAGCCCGAACCACCAACTGCCGGGTGCGGTCCTTCATTCTCGATAATTTCTTGTTGGCTTCCATCCTATTGGCAGCAATCATTTCGCGCTTCAACCGGGTAGATACGGAATCATGCTTCAGGTTTTGCATCTGCAAGAGCACCTTCTGCCGCTGATATTCGTAATCTTCCTCAGCCACTTCCAATTCCGCCTTACTCTTGATGCCCATGCGATATTCCTCCCGGCTCTGCTTGAGCGATTTCTTCAAGCTCGCCATCTGATGCTGGGCATCCAAGGCTTGCTGGCGCAGGTTGATGGTCTTCTGCGTCATCTCAATTTCCTGTTCCTGACAGTTGCGAAGCTTACTGCTCCATGCATCCTGCTCATCATCGATAGAATGATAGAGTTCCGGATTCTGAAGCACCAGGATGGTATCGCCCTGCTGCAGCATGGCTCCTTCTTCAGCCACCACCCGTTCCACGAATCCATTCTCCATCGCATTCACCTGGATGGTCTTGAAGGGATGCACCAGTCCTTCTACATCCACATACTCCCAGAAAGGAGCCTTCTTCACTTCGGCTATCACCACGCTATCCGGATCCACCCTTCGGGTTCCCGAAGTAACGATTAGGAAAAGGGCATAGACCAGGATGGCGATGCCTGCTGCACCCGACAGGATTGGATATCGGTAGCGGATATACCATGGTTTCGGTTGTTTCTTTATATCCATATTATTCTGTAGTTATTCATTATTCTATAGGAAGTTCTTCCTTTAATTCTTTATTGTGCTCGAAATCGAATCCCGTCATGCTTCGGAGCGTATAGTAAAGACTCCAGTAAGTTCGCATGGTCGAGATGTAATTGCGCCGGGCTGCATCTTTCTCGCTGATGGCTGCATTCAGGTCGAGTATCGAGTTGCGGCCCATGATGTAGAGTCGACGCGCCACCACATGTCGCTTCTCGGCACGCTGGTCGGTAAGCGATGCCACATGCACCTTTCGGGCTTGCATATTAAACTGCAACACCAGTTTTTCTACGTTCTGGTAGAAATCCCGCATGCCTTGCTCCACCTGCGTCTGGGTAAGCGCCAACTGCGATTTGGCTTCTCTTACCCTACCCTTTCCCCGTCCCCAATCCAATATCGGAAGGGCGATGGTGATGCTTGCCGATTGCTGGCTCATCGGACTGCGATAGGCAGCACCGATGTCGGCTCCCGTCTGCGAGAGTCCGAACTGCATATAGAGTTCTGCCTTCAATCCGGCATTGGCACGAGCCTGCGCCAACCGGCTTTCGCTCTCCTTCTGGATACGACGGTAATAATCGGGATCCGGACTGTTCAGCAAAGCCCAATCTATCGCCCGCTGCAAAGGAACCTCAAAGGCAGTCACTTTTTCCGGCATCACCAGACAGATGTCCTGCGATTGTTCCAATCCCAGAAACGAGCGGATGGTCTGCATCTTCTCTCGCAGTGCCACCTGAGCATCCATCACATTGGTCTCCTCGTTCAAACGGTTGATTTCCAGCTGTAGCATCTCGTTTTCCGAAATCGTTCCGTTCTCATATCGCCCCTTCGCCATCTGATAAAGCGTATCGGCAGAAGCAAAGTTCTGTTTTGCCATCTCCCATTCTGCTTGCGCCGAAGCCAGACCAAAGAAATGCTCACAGGCTTTTGCCGATACAATCTCCAGCGTTTCGGCATATCGCTTCTTGGATTCCCGGAATCGGATAGGTTCTATCCGGCGATCCCATTTCAGCGAGTTATAGCCAAAAAGACTCTGCTCGTAGCCCACGATAAAGGGCTGACTGCTATAGGCGGTTATCTTGTTATGCAACTCATCCAGCCGGTTGAGCGAACTCTTCACAAAAAGGCTACCACCCGTCAGGGAGATATTCTGGTTGATTTTCAGAGTAAGGTCGGCACTCAACTGATCTTGCTTCAGAAAGAGAGCCGTACCATCCGACTGGGTTATCTTGTTCACCTCCTTATTAATATAAGGTGAAGATGAGAGGGAAAGCGAAGGCAGATAGTTGGCCTGATGATACCGATAAGCCCAGTAAGCAGACAGAAAGGTATTGCGGGCACTCTGCACCGATGGCGACTGCCGCTGCGCCATCGCAATGGTAGCCTTCAGGTCGAGCTGTAGCGTGTCGGCATGAACATTCATGGCTGCAAGCGCCCATACTATGAATAGGTAATTCTTTATCTTCATGATGATTACTTTTGCAAAAACTAACACAAAAGCCATGCCACAAAGATAAAATCATGATTATCAGTAAGATAAGCAATTCCGGATATTAAAAAGCGTGCGAAACCGCACGAAACGTGTGCGATTTCGCACGGTGCGCACATCCTCAATATGATAGGCATCCGTCTCTATCAGGCAGGAAGCACCACGCTAAAGGTGGTTTTATCGCCTGGCTTCGAAGAAGCGGTGATGATTCCACCATGCAGGGTTACTATCTGCTTGCAGATACTCAACCCGATGCCCGAACCGCTCGTCTTGGTAGTAAAGAACGGCACAAAAATGCGCTCCATCACCTCTGGCAATATTCCCTTACCATTATCTGTAATGGAAATGATGAAATCACGCTTGTTGCTCGAAAGATGAGTGGTAAGACGGACATAAGGAGCCTGACTTTGAGCAGATTCAGCCTCATCGGAAAGACCTGCAGCCTCCTCCTTCATCCGAATCTCCACAGCTTCCTGCGCATTCTTCAGCAGATTAATCAGTACCTGTTCTATCTGCGAACGATCCATCAGCAACCTCTGGTCTTCATTTTCTATCTCATAATGGAATATCGAATCCGGATAAAGATGCTGCAAATCTGCCACCAGATCACCAATCCTCACATTCTCAAACTGAGGTTTCGATATGCGTTGCAACTTACGATAGTTCTCCACAAACTGCAGCAAGCCATTGCTTCTCCGGTTGATGGCCTGCAATGCCATCAGCAAATCATCATGCTCCAGCGTATCCTGCTCCACTCCTTCGCAAAGCGTATCAGCCAAAGAGATGATAGGAGTCAGCGAGTTCATGATTTCGTGGGTCAATACCCTCACCAGCTGCTGCTGCGCATCCGTCTCATTCTTCTGAATCACCGGTTGCACATTCTGCAAGGTATAGAGGCGATAGGCAAAGCCCTTATTAAAGAAGTTGACCACGCTCAATACAAAGTCAGCCTTCCCCGCATTCTGATTTTCGGCATCCAAAGCCTTCTTGCCAGCAGCGGCCTCGTTGGTCTTGGTCTCCAATTGTACAAGTTTCTGCAATCCCGGCTTCAGCTGCTTCATCATTTCCGGAAGCGCCCCATCCAGCACCTGCAAGTCGTGCAAGTGATGAATCGAAAAACCGCAGAGTCCATCCACGGCAGCCCGATTCATCCAATGCACCTTCCCCTGTTCATCCGCCACAATGAGAAAGGCATTGATGGTATCGAGCATCGTTCCGAAATACTGGTATTTCGCTTCCTGCAGCAAAGTGGTTTCCCGAAATTCATTCACCACTTCGTTAATCTGCTCTGCAAGATTCCGCTCTTCTCCCCTCAGATGATCCAACGAATACTGAAGCGAGAAGTCACGGGTGCGGATAGCCTCAATCAGTTGGCGCATCCGCTCATTGCTCTTATGATTGAATAAGTTATTGACGATTGACATAGTTTCAAAAATTTCCGAAGCTTTATTAAATCCCGAGTTTATCGATTTTCCTGTAAAGGGCGAAACGGGTAATACCCAGCAACTCTGCGGCCTGTGTAAGATTTCCATTGCTCTGGGAGATGGCGCGCTTGATGGCTTCACGTTCCAAAGTCTGAAGATTGAGCGAATCTATATTAACAGAACTTGATGAAGAATCTGATGAAGAAGCCGCCGAAACTACCACCGAATCCTCCAATCTGATATCCTCAGCAGCCAGTTCCGTCTTATCCCCCAACACAATCGCCCTCTCGATGCAATGCTGCAACTCTCTTACATTACCCGGCCAGGTATGTTTCAACAGCTTCTGCTTGGCAGATGCCCCCAGCCTCACATCGCCCACACTATATTTTCCCGAATAAATCTTCAGGAAATATTCTGCCAGCAGAACGATATCCTCTCCACGTTCACGCAGCGGCGGAAGATGCAACTCGATGGTATTCAATCGATAGAAGAGGTCCTGTCGGAATGCCCCCTCGCCCACCTTCTCACGCAAATTAGCATTCGTTGCCGCCAGAATTCTCACATTCACATGGCTCACCTTATTGGAACCAATGCGCTGGGTCTCCCGCTTTTCAATCACCGTCAGGAGTTTCTGCTGCATCGGCAGGTTCAGATTTCCAATCTCATCCAGAAAGAGAGTACCGCCATCCGCCGTCTCAATTCGTCCTTCCTTAGCATTCTTGGCATCCGTAAACGCCCCTTTCTCGTATCCGAAAAGTTCGCTCTCGAAAAGATTCTCAGGGATACAACCCAGGTCGATATTCACAAAAGGCTTTCTTGCCCTGTCCGAAAGCTGATGCAAGGCATGCGCCACCACATCCTTTCCCGTACCATTCTCTCCAGTAATCAATACGTTGGCATCCGTAGCCGCCACACGCATCATCTGCGCTTTCAGTTCCTTCATGGCAGAGCATTCGCCTATCATTCCCGCAAACACATCTTGAGAAGATACAACAGACTTAGAATCAGAACATTGATTCATATTCAGTTTCTGCTCAGATTCCTTTTCCTGCGAATCCGAAGTATCCAGATACCTTTCCCTGCTCAATTCCACGGCACTCTTCACCGTATCGAGCAGTTTATTCCTATCCCATGGTTTCGGAATAAAGTCGATGGCTCCCGCCTTGATGGCTCTCACCGCCTTCTCCGTATCCACGTAAGCCGTGATAAACAGCACCACGCTCTTGGGGTTATGCGCCAGAATCTTCTTCAGCCATTCATACCCCTCTTCGCCACTGATGGCATCCCGATGGAAGTTCATATCGAGCATGATGACATCAGGCCTGAACGAATCCATCATTCCGATGATTCGTTCAGGCGTATTGATAACTCTGATACCCTCCACGTATGGTTTCAAAAGCATATTGAGCGACAAGAGAACATCCTCATTGTCATCCACTATCAATATTTTTCCTTTTTTTTCTATTGCCATCCTTATTGATTTTTTATATTAAGTCTTTCTCCCTGCAAGATATTTCTTAATCGTCTATTTTAGACCTATCCTCATATCTATTCAAGAATTATGATGCAAATATAAGCAAAATAAAAGAATATGCCAAAAATATAATGAGATTATTCCATAAAAAGTATGAATGTAAAGCCCAAATGATGAGTAGTATCGTTTGAGTGATGTGATTAGTTTAAGAAGAACATGAGTAAATAAAAAAGGGTGTATCAGAAATCATAAAGTTTTTCTGATACACCTTTTTTATTCACTTGTATTTATTTGATATTGCTGATTTGCTCGAGTGAAAGACCTGTATATTTCATGACAAGCTCTTTCGACATACCATCAGCAAGCATACGCTGTGCAGCATTTATATTTGCCTCATTAGAGCCTTCAGCTCTTCCTTCAGCTCTTCCTTCAGCTCTTCCTTCAGCCATACCTTTTGCCATACCTTTTGCCATGCCTTCAGCTCTGGCTTCTGATTCTGCGGCCGCCATACATGCCAAATTATCGCGAGCAATCCAAAGACTGTTCTCGTAGGCTTCCCATTCTTTCTTCGAGAGTCTATGACTGTCGGCATATTCCTCAAGCTTCTCGAAAATCTTCTTTTGTGCCGTCCAAGGCATTCTTGTTAATGCTTCCATATGAGTCAATACATAAATCCATTTATCAAAATCACTCTCACATTCCGCTGGCTCTTTTTTGAAAAGAGGCAGGGCCAAGTAGATGAAGCGAAGCTTGTTGGAAGCTTGCTCCTTGCTCTCCTTATCTGCCAATATGATGTCTGTTCTGAACTTGTTTACTTCGCCTGCCTTTGGCATATAGTTCATGAAACAAACTGTGTATATCGGCAGAAACTTATAGGCATCCTGATTCTCTGCTTTGCCCTTATCTACCTGTTCCAGAATACTTCTGCAGGCATAGCAGATGGAGCGATCCAGAAAATTGGGTTGCCACTTGTTCTGCATTTCCAGGATGAATCGCTCGCCTGTGTCGGTTTCGCAGAAAACATCGTAGATAATGCCTCGTTGATCTTTGGTCTGTGGCAATTGCTCTTTGTCTTTGAACACTACATCCTTGACGTGGAGCTCGCCCTCCAACAGATCGTTGAGAAAGCTTATCAGCAAATCCTTGCTGAATTCTTGACCGAAAAGACGCTTGAAGCCCCAATCGGTAAAGGGGTTGATGTACTTTGCCATCTTGTTAGATTTTAATTATTTTTAAATCTGATGACAAAGATACGTTGTTTTTTTGTAAACTCCAAATATTTAATCGATTTTTGCATAAATAACTGAAAAAATAAGTAATATGCAGTTGTAGACTTAGGAACCCTTCGCGACCATCAAAGCTACATTTTGCATATCACTAAATATGTTCCTCCAGCTTCTTTTTTAGCTGCATGTATTTCTGATGCAAGGCAAATTTCTTTTGCGGTTGCTGCTCTTTCTTCGTCCTGTCTGCCACAAAGGTTGGCGAGGTGAAGATAAAGCGCACTTCCTCCACCTTCTCCAGTTCCGCCTTCATGGCTTCGAAGGCGTAGATGGAGAAAGAGGCGGCGGCGATGGATATGCGACTTAGGGTGGACAACCTCGATTTCAGGTCGTCCACCAATCGTTCGCTGGTATTGTTTATCTGTTTCGGCTGTTCCATAATTCTTCACTTATTTCACCCATTCCATCAAGTCGTCATAATTGGTTACCTTATGATAGTAGATGCCCGAACCTGAAAGTTGCTCGAAGAGCCTGTCAGCACAGGCTATCTTACCATTTTCTATGCCTCGCAAGTCGAGGGTTGACATGCTGCCCTTGGTTTCGGCTACGAAATAAACATGCTTCACGGCACCATCCTTGAAGGCTATCGCCCAGTCGGGAGAATAATTGCCCACAGGGGTAGGAATGTGGAAGCCTTTTGGCAACTTGGCATATACGGCAACATCGGTACTCGTATCGAGGTCTTCCACGAACTTGCGTTCCACACTCTGCTTTGCCGTTCCATCGGTAAACACATAATCCACGATGCTCTTTCTGCCCTGGTAAGCCTTGTCGAGCGAGGTATGTTTCTCCTCCGTAAAGATGGCGGAATCGTAGCTTCCCTCTATCTCGTTGTAACTGATATGATCTACGATGATGGTGGCTTTCTGCTCCAGAATCAGGCGGCTTACCCTGCGGATAAACTCTTCTGGATTCATCTTGTACATATCAAACTTTTCTGGCTTAATCTGACTCAGAATCCCGGCGATGGTCTTGCGAGTCAATCGGGTGTTGGCGGCAATCTTGCCCAGCAGGTCGTACTTTACGGTGCTTACCACATCCGTTCTCAGGTCATCATGCTGCATTTCTTCCTGCACCATCATACTGCCCGCCTTCATGTCGTCGTACTTCAGTTCCGTCTTCTGCACTCCTCGGGTTACCACGTAGCTCAGTCTCGAAACTACCAGTTCCTTGTTGATGGCAGCAATGGCTTTCTCTATCAGTTCCTTACTTTCGAAGTTCACCGTATAGGCGTATTTGTGGTTGATGCGATTCCAGAGTTCCTGGAATTCCTTCTTCGTGAAGTTCTCATTCAGTCTGTTCTCCGGAGTCTGCGGCGTACTTCCGTTTTCTATCATACCATCAAGGGCAGAAGGATTCCATACGCCTTCTATCAGTTTATGAATCCATTTGCCGTATGGCTTTACTTCTTCTGGCAATGGTGCGAGTGTTCCCGATGTTGCGGCAGAGCGGTAAGCATCGGCTACATGACTTTCGTCATCCACATAACCATTCTTCACCAGATAGAAATAAATCTTCTTGGCTTCTGACGTCGTGATACTATGCTTGCTGCCATCCTCAATCGTGAAGGTCTTTCCATCGAAGTAATCGATGTCGGCAGCCTTCGGACGGTCGTAGAGATCTTCCGAAATATTCTTCTGCAGGTCGTTTACGAAATCAGCATAGCCCTCAGAGGCAATCACGGTAAGGCGGTTGATTTGCTGCACTTGTCCCTGCAGGGTATCGGCATCCTGTCGTACTCCCTTGTTGTCAACGCAGAGTCGCAGACCTCGTCCCACTTCCTGACGCTTCTGCGAGATGCTGTTCGCTTGTCTGAGCGAACAGATTTGGAAGATGTTCGGATTGTCCCAACCTTCTCTCAAGGCAGAGTGGGAGAAGATGAAGCGAACTGGCGAGTAAGTTGGGTCGAGACTCAGCAGTCGTTCTTTATCTTTCATAATCAGGTCGTAAGCCGATACGTCGTCGCTTCCTGCTCCCTTCTTCTCATCGCTGTCCTTGATGCGCTTGGTCTTAGGGTCGATGGAGAAATAACCCTCATGGGTCTTGTTGACAGGGATGCAGCTGAGATACTGCATATACTCCGGGTCGTACATATTCTGATTCTCCAGCAGTTCTGCCCGATATTCCTGTTCAAAGATTTCTCCATAGCGTCCCAGCAGCGCATTGCCGTCTTCATCATACTGGCGATACTTGGCAACCTCGTCGATGAAGAAAAGCGAGAGGCACTTGATGCCGCGATGGAAGAGCGCACTTTCTTTTCGGAAGTGCGCCTTGACGGTTTCCCTTATCTGGATGCGAGCCTTGTGATCGGCAGTTACGTTGCCGATTACTTCCTTCAGCATCAGACTTTCGCCGTTGCTGAACTTTATCTGGCTGCGAGTCGGCTGACGGGCATCCACCACGATATCGGTAATCATGAATCCCTTGTATTGCAGCATGTTTCCAGAGGCACTATAGAGGTCATCGCCTTCTCCCAACTTCTTGTAGATTCGTTTGATGGCTCCCGTAGTGCTCTGTTGTTCTATCTCCAGCCTTACCTGTGGTGCCTTGTCTTTCGAGAGCAGCAGCTCTGCAAAATAGATATAGCTGTCGGTACCTTTCAGGTTCTTCAGTTCGAAACCTACTACCTCTATCTTCTTCACCAGTTTGTGGTTGTAGGCATCGAGAGCATCGAGTACATACACCGTGTTATGGTGTTCCTTGTGGGTAGCTGAGTAGTTCAGGGTGAAGAGCGGATTGAAGGCTTTGAGTGCCGTCTGTGTAGCGGCGCCTCCCATCTTCTGCGGTTCATCCAGGATGATGATAGGGTTGTTGGCAGCAAGAACGGCGATAGGCTTTCGGGAACCGAACTCATCTCGTTCGGAGTTGATGATGCGTGCCGCCTTGTTCTTGGATCCTTCCTTCATGGTGTTGAAGGCCTGGGTATTGATAATCATCACGCTGATGTCGTTGCTCTGCGAGAAGGTGTCGATGTCGTTGAGGCTGCTGCTGTCGTAGATGAAGTAGCGAGCCTTCTTGCCGTATTGCTCCATGAAGTGATCTACCGTAATGTCGAAGCTCTTCTTCACACCCTCTCGGATAGCGATGCTTGGAACCACCACGATAAACTTGGTCCAGCCATACTGCTTGTTCAGTTCGAACATGGTCTTGATATAGACGTATGTCTTTCCCGTACCGGTTTCCATCTCCACATCGAGCTGGCAGGCTCCGAGTTTCTGACAGAGTTCTTCATCCTGATGGATGTTGTTCTCTGTCTGAATCTGTCGGATGTTGTCAAAGAGAGCTACCTTATCCATGGCAAGGCGGTTGTTCTTATAGCCCAGGCTATTGCCGGCATCATTGCTATCAGCAAAGACATCTGGATGTTCTATTTTGATATCAAACTTCTTGCTATCAACCACATACAGTTTTCCCTTATCCATCCTGTATTCTAGGTTGGCTTGGTTGGGCTGCCCCTTAAAGACGTTGATGACGCTCTCCACGGCATCGGTCTGATATTGTTGTATCTTAAACTTCAGTTTCATAATCGTAATCAGTAAAGCTCTTTTTACTTTTTTACCTTTTTACCCTTTTATCTTTCAAAATCCCTTTCTAAAGGATTTTGGTGACCGTGTCAGGAGAATATGTTTTAAAGATTTGCTCGAAGTTGGTGGCGGTGGAATCATCCTTCATGCTGGTGTCACGGAGCACGGCATAGGCTGGTTGCATCTGGGCGATGGCTTTTACTACTTCGTCGGTTACATCCGGGTCGAAGCAAGCCACGAGGTATCCTTCAGCAACGTTATAGATGGTCTTGCCAGCTACTGTTGTCGTTTCTATCTTCGAATCCAGGGTTGCGCCGAGTTCAAGCATTACCTGGAAGAGCAGGTCTTCGCAAGTTCTATCCGGCTTCACATTATCAACCTGCGAGAAGAGGTCGGCTTGTGAAATATCCTTTGGAGAATAGTAAATGTCCTGCATATTGGTGGAATCAAGTTTCAACACACGGAAGCCTGTATCGAGGTCTTGGGTGGTTAAAGGAGATTCCTCCTTGATTTTCTTGCCGGCTCTTCTTATTCTTTCTTTTCCGATTTCACAGATTGTAAAATAGCCTGCTTTGCGTGCATCGCTATCTTTAGCTATGGCAGGATGTCCTGTCGCTTCATCTATGATGTAACGCTCTTTTTCTTCTTCTCCGTCTTTGTACTTCTCCGTCTTTGCAGTATAGGTTAGCTCTGGGAGTTGAACCATGATGAACTTTCGATTGCCTCCATCCTCTGCATTGAGTTGCATTACGGCATGAGCAGTAGATGCAGAACCACTGAAGAAGTCTAGGATAAGAGAATCTTGTAATTCTAATTTTTCTAAGAGGTACTTTATAAGTTCTTTTGGCTTTGAATAATTGAAATATCCAAGTCCTTCACTTTCTAGATATTTTGCCGCTTGTGTACTAGAGAATTTATCTATTACCCCCATAGGACGTTGGGTTCTTTTTATTGGATTTCCATCATTGTCACAATTCATATACTGTTTTGTATAAACTGTCCAAATTCCAGCATTATCTTTTTTTATAACAGTAAATCCTTTTTCTTTGTTTGTAAGGAACTTTTTTTGGGACCATCTCCAACATGCTTTTTTACCGGAATTATTATCTGATGGCATGATAGTTGTGCCGTCTGGTGCAGATATAGGATAATCTAATGATTCTGAATATTGGATAGACCCCATTCCTAATTTTTGGAGATAATAAGGTCCTCTTTCCTTTATGTATTCATCAGAACCTTTGTAACGTTCTGCATTGCTTATTGGGTCTCCAAGAATGCTAGTTAAGTCTATTTTTTTAGAGTAACAAACAATGTGCTCATGTTTTATGCGAAAAAGACGGCTATCAGAACTACCACCACCTTCTTTGTTGGTCCAAATCAAGTCTGCGACAAAGTTTTGTTCTCCAAACACTTCATCGCAAACCTTTCGAAGATTCTCAACCTCATTATCGTCAATAGAAATAAATATCACACCATCATCGGTCAGCAAGTCTCTAGCAACTTTTAATCTCGGATAAATCATATTGAGCCAATCAGTATGGAATCTGCCATTGCTTTCGGCATTGGTAAACATACGGTTGCCCTGCTCGTCAAACTGTCCTGAGTTGGCGAGGTATTCTTCTGAAGACTGAGCAAAATCATCTTCATAAACAAAATCGTTTCCGGTGTTGTAAGGTGGGTCTATATAGATCATTTTCACCTTATGGAGGTAAGTCTCCTTCAGACACTTGAGAACATCGAGGTTGTCGCCCTCGATATAAAGGTTCTGGGTGTTGTCGAAATCAACACTATCTTCACGGCAAGGGCGAAGTGTGGCATTGATAGGAGAGTTGGCAAGGAGAATCGCCTTGCTCTTGTCGGGCCAGGTAAACTGGTAGCGTTCCGCTCTTTCTGACATCACACTATCAGAAAGATTCTGCTTGAGTTTCTCGAAATCTATGAGGTGCTTTGGCTGACCGCTTCTTTCATCCACGGTCTCCGTAACGCAGTCAGGAAACAGCTGCGCAATTTTCGTAATGTTATCCTCGACACCATTACTACTCTGCATTCTTAATTTGTCCATTCGTAGCTCTTTTCATTGTTGGTTACTATATATAATAAGGTATAGCAACAAACATTGAAGCGAACTCCAACGTCTTTTGCTATAGCTGATGGGTGCGTTTGGAACTAAATCATTATCGGAGTAAAACGGGCAGCAGACAGAAGGATTGGCTGGAAAGCCATTCAATGAAAGCCTTGATGAAGTGAAGACAAAGAAGAAGCGTGAGCTTCCCTTATCAACACTTAGGCTTTTGCCGGGCCCATCCACACGATAAGTTCCGCCCACGCTATAGCGTAGGCAGATCGGAAGAGCGTCGTGTAGGGAAAGAGTGTAGATCTCGGTGGTCGCCGTATCA